>JAFQVE010000128.1 GCA_017408185.1 Oscillospiraceae bacterium
CCGTATTTTCTTCGCTCAATTCACCGGTTACTTTCAGAGAATACTCCTCCGGCACGGTGATGGTAACATCGCCTACCCGCTCCAGAGACATGAATCCCAGGTTCACACTCTCTGTCAGGGTAGTATCCGCCAGTACCGTCAGCACGTTGGTACTGTCTTCCTCACCGGCAGTCACATCCTTGATGGCGGTGTAGTAGGACACAACGCCGTCCCGGGTGACCTTAGCCACGATGGTCTGCCGGCAGTACTTACAGGTCTTGCCGTCGGAGGCAAAGACATGTGCGGACAGGTCTACCTCGCCATACCACGCGCCGCAATCTTCGCACTGATAGCCCTTGCATGTCTGACCGATGGTTTCGTCGGGGGTGTGAGCTTCGGTGACGGTTACTTTACAGACGGTACAGATGAAGCTGTGCGTGCCGTCGCCGTTGTCCGTAGCTTCGTTGGTATTGCCACTGTGGTCGCAGACAGTGATTGTAGTTGTATAGGGTGTACCCGTAGCATAGTCGGTACATTTCGCATCATTTTGGTCTTCGCCGTAGACAGAGAGAGTATAATCCCCCACAGCCAGTCCCGCCGGGATGATGATGGTGCTGCTTGTAGCCAATACCACGTCATTGATGGAGCCGTAATAAATCAGCTTTCCGCTTGCATCGGTCAGGGTGGCTGTCACATTGGTATAGCCGGCATCCGTGAAAGTATCCAGCGCCGCATGGTTGATTGTTAACTCTGTTGCAGAATATCCCTCAGCGAACTTCGTCGTGCCGGTAACAGACGCACCGGTTGAAAAATCGTTGTCGTCCTTTAATGTCACTTTCCACTCGCTGTCGCTGTAATCGGGAATAGGTGCTCCAAAGCTGATATGCCCTTCGTTGTTTGCAGCAGATGTGAAGAGGACAGAATTCAGATTTAAGTTAAAAGCGGGGCGAACGTCGATGGAGCTGTTGGAAACAAGGCGGCCATTGCTAAAACACGCGCCGTCGAGACCTGACACGGTCGCCGCATTGCCATTATTATTGCCGGGGGAACGCAGCCACCACATGGCGCCTAAGCCGACTCCACCGTCCGCAGATACCTCGCCTGTTTCTCCGCCGCCTGCTGCATAGTCGGTATTGATTCCGATACGGCTGTTATCATTGGCAAAATAACTTGTGTTCCTTGCCTCTGCAATAGACAGCAGAAATACTTTGTCGGTAGTATTATTTCCGCCCTCTGTTTGATAAACCGAGTTATCGACATTGACAACTGTTGTGTCTGCGATGGCAGTTTGATCTTTGGCAGAAAAGGCGGTATTTAAAAAATTGTCGCTTGTGTAGTCAATGCCGCTGTCCCCACCAGTATTAAAAGAAGCGGCGTAGCCATTGAGCCATGAGCGCATGGTGCTTGTTTCCCATGTCACGCTCACATCTTTATCGTGATAATTAAAAGTATCAAGGGTTTGGTCGGAAAGCAAAAACAGTTTCCTGTCCGCATTTGACAGCACACGCCATTTGATGGGCTCAATTTTGTAGTACGGACCCTGCCCATTTTTTGTAGCAGTATCGCTTTTCATCCAGCCAACACCCTGTGCACCTTCTGTCGGCTCAGTATTTCCGAGGCTTGACTGCTGATATGTACCGAAATAAATGCTGCTTGCCTGCCCACCGCTGATATTTGCGGCAGTTCCGCTGTCCACAAGCTGTATGGCCTTTCCTGTGTCTGTTCCCGCTGCAAATGTCGTCAACATAAAGTTCGGTATAAATGTCATCAGCATAGCAAGTGTTAAAAGCCACGCTGTTAATTTGTGAAATCGTGTTTTTGTTTTCATATTTATAACCATTCCTTTCATTGTATTAAAGACACAAAACAATATGTAATAAAATCAAAATGCATTGCATTTTGTACCATACCTCTTCACTCTTAACTTTTCCCTCTCACCTGTCTGAATTTATTCAGACTTTGTGTCCTCCTGAAAATTGTAATCCAACATAAAGGGATATCCCTTTGCTTTCCGATAAACGTATAAATTCTATACGCAAGACCTATATAAAGGAATTTATGTCTTTATATCCCGGATCAATATCAGCTCCGGCTTGCCTATATAGTTCAGATTATATTTCGCAACCATCCTCTCCGCTTTGGCAAGCGACTCTTTATCAAAGGCGCTTTCCGGCTCGTGCGCATCAAACCCGAAGGTGACGGGCGCCTTTTCCTCTCCTGCGACCTTCCAGAAGTCCTCACGCGGATAATGCCTTTCTCCGCGGATACCTAAGAAATTTATTTCAAGCGGCACATTCATCTCCCTTGCCGCGGCGCACAGCCTGCGCGCCTCACTGCGGTAAAAACCCGCATCTCCGGTAAAGTTAAAAACATCAGGATGAGCAATATAAGAAAAAACATTTTTACGCATCGCCGCAATCACAGAATCCGTATACGCCGCAAGCTCTTCTCTGCTGTCCGATTCCTTCACCGTATGGCGCGCACCTTCGTTTTCCGGAAAAGTATAGTGCTGACCTAAAATAAGATACTCTGCGCCCCACTTCACGGCATTTTCAAGCATTTCATCAAAAAGCTCCGGATAATACTCTGACTCAAAACCCACCTTTAAATCTATTTTGTCTTTATATTTTGTTCTGAGCGATAATATCTCTTTGCAATAATCCTCCGCCTCGCAAACAGGCACTCTGTAATGGGATTCCGTTCCGTCAGAAAAACGCAGCGGAATATGGTCAGAAAACCCCATATGCTTTATTCCGTTTTCTATTGCCGTAATAACATATTCCTCCGCTGTTCCTGTTGCATGGCCGCACCTGCTCGTATGAGTGTGGTAGTTATATTTCACGTTCTTTCCTTCTTCTTATATAGTCTTGTCTGAAAATTATTTTATCACAAAAAACTTTTTGATTCAAGCTATTGCCGATTTATTTATAATATGATACAATAATTTCCGGAATATTCTACCGGAGGTTTTCTCTTTGAACATATCTGAAATTTTTAAAAACCGCCCGCTCGCCCTTGCTCCCATGGCAGGCGTTACGGATGCGGCGTTCCGCTCCGTTTGCCGTGATTGCGGTGCGGATATCACTTATACGGAAATGGTTTCCTCCCGTGCGCTTGTCTATCAGGACAGCAAAACAGCCTCGCTTCTTATCCGAAACGAGGGAGAAAGCCCTTTCGGCGTTCAGCTTTTCGGCAACGACCCGCGCGTTATGCGCGAGGCGGCGGAGATTGCGCACGAGCGCACCGGTTGTGACTTTATAGACATAAATATGGGATGCCCTACTCCCAAAATCGTAAATAACGGTGACGGCTCGGCACTTATGAAAAACCCCGCTCTTGCCGCGGAAATCGTGCGCGAAATAAAGCGCGGGGTAAACATCCCTGTAACGGTAAAATTCCGCAAGGGCTGGGATGGCGGAAGCGTAAACGCCGTGGAGTTTGCAAAGTCTCTTGAGGACGCGGGTGCCGATGCTCTTGCCGTTCACGGAAGAACGCGCGTAGCAATGTATTCCGGCCGCGCAGACTGGGATATCATCCGCGAGGTTGTGTCTGCCGTCAGCATTCCCGTTCTTGCAAACGGAGATGTTTTTGAGGGCGCTGATGCCGCAAAAATCCTGCGTTGGACAGGCGCGGCAGGCGTTATGGTGGGAAGAGCAGCGTTTGGCTGCCCGTGGATATTCTCGCAATGCCGTGCGGCAATTGACGGAAAAGATATCCCGCCCCTCCCCCCTCTCGCAGAGCGTCTTGATGTAGCGGAAGCCCAGATACGCAAAAGCGCGGAAAACACCTGCGAAAGAGTTGCCGCACTTGAAGCGCGACGGCATATAGCGTGGTATCTTCGCGGTGTTCGCGGCGCAAATTCATATAAAACGCGCGTGGTAAGCATCTCAACTCTTGATGAACTCCACCGCCTGCTCGAAGAGATAAAGCATACTTTGGGATAAACATAGCAGAACCGCGGCGATTGCCGCGGTTCTGCTATGTTAAAACATCTTGTTTATTTCTTCAACTGTCTTGCGTACAAGCATCTCGCCGCCGACATGGCCGACTGTACCGCTGGAAACATATGCGCTGTAATGGCTTCCCTTTTCTGCCTTTTCGGTCGGCAGATAGCCGTCACTTCCGCAACAGAGCTGAACGATAAACGTCTGCGAAGCATGGGAAAGCGCGCGAATCTGATTGCCGAAATCGAGGAAGAGCTCATACGGGTTTGTTGCAAAAACAACATCACCGATACGGACGATATGTACTTCAACCGTGCGGATATTATGATCCTGTTGATATTCATATCTCCCAAGAGTTCCTGCATGAACGTGCATTGCCGCAGTGTCCATATAATTGATGTCGCCTGTATGCTCCTTGAAAAACTCACGGATTGCGCGCGCTGCCGCATCACGCTCTGCCGGAGTTACGCGGCGAAGCGGAAGCTCAAGAGTAAGTTTTTTATGAACAAGCGGGCCCTCTGAGGTCTTTTCCGTAATTTCCTCAAACACATCGGAAATCTCATTCACAACGCGCTTGCCTATCTTCCACGTTCCCTTGATGTCATACATTGACGGGTCCGCACGGCGCACGGTTACGTTTTCACGGATAACGTTCGGGTCGGCAATCGGGGTTTCCGGATCCACCCAGCGGATAAGGTCACGCGGGCACTGGTCGCCTCCTGCACCGCCAAGACCGAGAACCTTGATGTCCTCGCCGTATTTCTCGCGGAGAAGAATCTTCACCTTGCCCCAATAGTCGGAGGAAACATAGCTTCTCTGCTCAACAACCTGCGACGGGCAGGCAATATTTGCAACAACGCCCGTGAGCTTGTCGTTCTCGTCAAAGGTATAGAGAAGCTCAATGCCGTTATCGTTGCCACCTTCAAGATGCGTGAAATTTACGGTGTTCGTATCGCCCCACATTTTTGCACTGCCGTCGTCATAGCATACGCGACGGCACATTCCGACAGCCGCACGGCCAAACTCGTTTGCAAAAGATGCGGGTTTTAAGTTCTTATATGCCTCAATGCACGCCTCTGCGACTTTGCCCGGAAGGAATTCTGCCGCCTCAATGGGTGACATAACATCGTCCGTAAGCGGAACACGGTCTATGTACTTCACTCCCTCGGGCATATATGCCTTTAGCGTTCCAAGCGTGTCGCCCACGGTCCTGTCACTTCGTCCGGCATATGAATACGAGGTGTGAGTATGGGTTGCAGCTACGATAATCGCATCTGTGTTTATTTCAGGGCATTTTTCCGAAACAATATCTCTGACATCTTTCATAAGGCTGCTGCTGACAGAAACAAGGTCTGCAGAGCAGAAGATAACATGCTCTTCTCCTGTAGCTATTGCCATTGCGGTAACGCTGAGCGGAGTTTCAACATACTCTGAAACGCGCTCATAAAACTGTCCTGCAAGACTTATCTTTTTATCCGGAGTTATATCAACTTCCGACCATCCGATTAAATATTTGTTCGACATATTAAATCATCCTTCTTTCAATTATTCGCTTATCTTATATTCTGCAATGAACTTCTCCTCATCTGCCGGCTGCACTCTGAAAAGAACCGCATCGCCCGGAGCGAGAGAAACGCTTATTTTATCCGCGTTTTCGCCGGCAAGCCCTTGCTTGCCGTCCTCACGGCTTACCTCATATATATTGAAGCTACCCGAGAGCGGAATATCCGCACAAAGCTCTTTTTCAAAATCACGGTTTAAAACAAACAGGTAATCATTGCCGTAATCATCGCAAAGCTCACCGACAGAGGTGCGCCTCGGGAGATTGCCGGAGAGGATTTTGCTGTCTGCGATATTATCCTCAAAATCCTTATAAATTTCGCCGTATTTGCCGTAAACCTTAACATCACTGCTGTGGTATACCGCACGGTTTGAAAGAGCGAGAAGTGTGTTTCCGAGCATTTTAAATTCCTCGTGGATTTTCTTCTGCTCATCAAAGAAATCACCCTTTGTGCCATCTGCAATAAGAACGGTCCTCTCTGTAGGATAAGGTGTCTCCGGATGAAGACCGTAACACGTTCCCGTAACGGTATAATTCTGCAGTCCCTTTGCGCCGTAAAGCGCCCCGGCATACATCATCATACGCACCATCGGGAATGTGATTTTAACGTCCGTCTTATAAACATGGCAGGACTGGTAATAGAACCAGAACGGCAGATTGTATTTCCGCGCAAGGTTTCTTGCAACTGCAAGGTCAAGCCACATCGGCGAATCGTCAAGCTGCATTTCCTCGGTATATTCAAGCCCGGGATAAAGCCCGCAATAATTGCCGATAGGGTAATAGTCCATCGACAGAACCGGCGGCTCAAGCTCTTTTATGTACTGCTCAAACGCATCGTAATACTTTCCGTTATCCCACGTCGGTCCGGGGTTATAGCTCGGCGGGAAAACCGAGAACATAAGAGCATCCGGATTCTCCTTCAGAATTATATCGCTCTGGCGTCTTGCCTCGCGGAAGAGATAATCATACACAGGCTCATCCCAGACGTAAAAGCCGACGGTGTGCTTCTTTTCCTTAAGCTTTCTTACAGTTTCACGGATAACATTGTCGTCAACCGGTCGGTCGTCATGCTTATACATCATACCGCTGAAAAGAGACAAATCCTGAAAGATAAGGTCAATGCCGTGCTTTTCACAGGCTTCCACCGTCTCCCAAACCTTTTCGTGGCTTCCCCAGCCAACCTCAAGAAGGTTAAAGCCCGCTTCTTTACAGTTTTTGATTGTCATATCGGTATCTTTGCCGATACAGTTGAAGGTTGAGAGCGCAAATTCGCGCTGTTTCCATCGAAAACGCGGATTTCCGAGCGGTTTTCTCTCATATATTACGCTCTTCATAATCTTAAATTACCTCAATTCCGAGAATGTCGCAAAGGTCGCGGATGGCCGCTGTGTTATCACCGTAAGAGATAATATAGTGCTGACACATCACGTTGTTTGTGAACTTCTCAACATCCGGAAGGATAATCTCAAGTCCCGGAAGCTGCGGTGCAGGCTGTGTCCAGCCGCATTCCTCCCACTTGCGCGGAGTTACGCCCTCTCCCGTTACCATATGCATATAGTATTTTCCGTTTGTATATACAAGACGGCACATTGTAAGCTCGCCTGTTTTTACCTTGGAAACGTTGAGTATTCCCTCGCTCAGCTCGCCGAATGCAGCCGGCATAACTGTTGTCTCACCGTCCGTGATCTCAGCCGGAACATAGTCCGGAACACCTGCAAGAACGCGGTCTGTGAAGAACTCATAGAACTCAAGATACGCGCCGCACTGACCGGTAAGAAGCTTTACCATTGTCTGTGTAACGTTGCCGAGGCTGTCGTTTTCCGGAATTGTGGAAACGCCGAGAACATCGGAAAGAAGCATAAATATCGGTGCAGGCGGGAAGCCCAAGAGCTTCTTCATTCCGTCAACATCCTTCAAGGAAATTGCAAGGTATCCGCGCTCCTTTATAAGAGACGCGATTGCGAGGAAATATCCTGCCGCCATCATCTTGCCTTCCTGCTTTGCCGGCTTTAAGAAGTTCCACTTGGACATATATTTGTCGATAACCTCCTGCTTTTCGGCATCGGTCACCTTCTGATAGCGCTGGAAAATCTCAAGCATTTCAAATGTCTCAATCTCAACACCTACACGGTTTTTAAGAGATGCTCCGTCATGCAGAGTGCCGTAAAGGTTCATATCGCGGTATCCCGCATGGCCTATCTTTACGCTGCGCAGTGCCTTTGCCGCGCTCGCCGCCTTTACATATGTTGCAACCTTGTCTGTGCGTGACGGAAGTCCGATAATATCATAAACATATTTAAAGGTATATCCAAGGTCATAGAATGTCTTGCGGAGTGCGCTTGTGCCCGCCTGGTCAGCGGTCGTGACAAGCCGCTCTCCCTCCATCCAGCCGCAAAGTCCCCAGAGCACCATCGGAAGATGGCGGTACTGCTCGGTGATTTTTACAACCGCATGGCTCGGAATCCAGCCTGCAATACAGACAACCATTGCGTCAAAATCGTTGCCCGAAAGCTTTCCGAGAGCTTCCTTTATATCGTTTTCCTCATAATCGTCCGTTACCGGAT
The DNA here is from genome assembly GCA_017408185.1 of Oscillospiraceae bacterium. Next base: position 8,049 of record JAFQVE010000128.1, read on the forward strand.
AAACGGAAACAAGATCAAGTCCGCGCTCAAGGAGTCCTTTTTCTGCCTCCGCGCATTTTTTAATAATAACGTCCTTCGGTGTGTTGACCTCACCAAAGCCTACAAAAGCTATTTTTCCCATAACATTTTTTCCTCCGCTTCACAGAAATTTTTATATACATCGGTGTAATCCGCACCGCCGGGTACATATGTTTTGTCGGTTTCCACAATTGCGTCTGCCGCAGATACCACGCTGTCAAAAATGCCCGCGGCAACACCTGCAAGTATTGCGCTTCCGAGGCATGCGCTCTCTGCATTTTTGAGCGTTGTTATCTTTCTTCCTGTCATATCCGCCTTGATCTGACACCACAGCGGGCTTGATGCACCGCCGCCTGTCGAGCGGATTTCCGGAGCTTCTATATTCATATATTCAAGATTGCTTTTTAGCATACACGCCACCGCTTCTAAAATCGCGCGTATCATATGTGCTCTCGTATGCGAAAGCGTAAGTCCTAAAAATGCACCTTTTGCCGTGGGGGAATACTTCGGCATAGTTGACCCGCAGAGGTACGGGAGAAACGTAAGCCCCTCTGCTCCTATTCCCGCTTCCTCCGCGAGAACATCCATTTCCTTAAAGCTTAAATCCGCGCAGAAGCCGTTTTTAAACCACTTAAGCGCAAGGCCCGCAGCAGGAGTCCACGAAAGGAGTGCGTATTTTCCGTCATAATTCACATGGCAAGGAATTATGCTTTCGGGATTGTATTCCGGTATCTCATCGCACGGAACAAACATCGCCATTGTTGTGCCCGTCATCTCTGAAATAACGCTCTTTGACGTAACGCCCGCGCCTATCGCTCCGGCTATCTGGTCAATTGCGCTTGTTGCAACCTTAATTCCGTTATATTCGCCGACAAGCTCGGCACTGCCTAAAATTTCCGGAAGCTGTTTGCGTGAGATTCCGATGAACGAAAGCATCTCATCCCACCAATCTCCGCATCTTATGTCAAAATAAAGGCTTGACGACTGAAGCGTCTTTTCTGTCACAAAACGCCCTGTAAGCTTAAACAAAATGTAATCCTCAAGAAGAAAAATACGTTTTGTGTTCGAAAATACCTCCGGCAAATTCTTTTTTACCCATAAAAGCTTCGCCGCAGGCCACGTCGCACAAATCTCCGGCTGACCGGTTACTTCGTAAACGAGCTTCTTTCCGAATTTTTCCTCTATCTCACGCGCCTCGGCCTCGGCGCGGTTATCAAGCCAGACGATAGCGTTCGTAAGCGGCGCACCGCCCTCATCGGTAAGAATAAGAGTTTCACACTGTGTATCAACCGAGATCGCGGAAATCTCAATACCGCGGCTGACCTCAGTAAATGCATCGGAGAACATTTCCCAGTAACCCTCTGCCGGAAACTCAACGCGCTCTCCTTCCGTAATAAGCGTGTAATCTCGTGAGGCAGAGGAAATAAGCTTTCCTTTCTCATCAAAAACAGCAATTTTCAGCGAGGTTGTTCCTATATCTGCACCTGCAACATATTTCATATTAAAATATCCCTCTCTTTCAACGCGAAAGAGAGGGATTCTGACATTTTCACACCTCAATAAGCTTTGTATACTTTTTTAAGCTTTTCTTTTCCTCTTCTGCCGCGTTTTTATTTGTTATTATGTAGTCCGCGACACCGATATCCGAAATTTTTGCAAAGGTTGTTCTTCCTATTTTGGTGTAGTCGGCAGCAACGATACACGTTGACGAATTTTCAATCATCAACCGATCAAGCTCTGCTTCCTTATCGTAATACGTCGTAAAGCCGTTTTCGATATCCGCACCGTCCACCGAAAGCACAAGCTTGTCGGCGTGATAGCGGCGAATCTGCTCGTTTGCATCGCTTCCGCAGGAAAACTGATACTTGGCATTTATATCACCGCCGAGAAGAACAACATTGAAATTAGGGTTTGCCCCCGCCTCAAGCGCAATTGCGATTGAGTTGGTGACGATACTTAAATTCAAAGAGGGACGAAGCTGACGGAACGTCAGAAGCGTCGTCGTTCCGGAATTAAACATCACCGTGTCGTGGTCTTCTATCATAGCTGCGGCGGCACCGGCAATCGCAACCTTTTTCTCGTGGTTGGTTCCCAGACGCTGCTGCAGGCTCATATTGTAATACGTTTTATACGAGCTCATGGCACCGCCGTGAACACGCGATAAAAGCCCGCGCTCTTCAAGGTCTGCAAGATCCATACGCACTGTAACCTCTGAAACGCCGAACAGCTCTGCAAGCTCGGTAACGCGCACCTTTCCGTTTGCCGCCAAAAGCTCTATTATCTTATCTTTTCTGCTGTCAATATCCACTGTTATCCTCTCCTATCGGGATTTTTTTACCGTATTTGTATACAGTATACCACAACAGGCAGTGGATTTGCAAATTTTCCTCCTCTTCTTTTCGTTTCACTTTCTTTTTGCTTTCGTTTTTTTACTTTAGTTTTAATTATAAATATTTTACCGTGACTTGTCAATAGATTTTTTTTAATATTGCCTGTATTTATAGTAAAAATTGACTTTTTCAAAAAACAGTGTATAATATTCTCATAGAATATTTTTTGGAGGATATTTATAATGGTAATTATCGAAATGGAAAACGGAAAAAAGATTAAGCTTGAGCTTGACGCTTCGGCTGCTCCGATTACGGTGGAAAACTTTGAAAAGCTTGTCCGCGACGGCTTTTACGACGGACTCACCTTCCACAGAATTATCCCGGGCTTTATGATTCAGGGCGGTTGCCCGCTCGGAACGGGTACCGGCGGCCCCGGTCACACCATCAAGGGTGAGTTTAAGTCAAACGGCGTTGATAATCCCATCCGCCACACGCGCGGCGTTATCTCCATGGCTCGCTCTATGATGCCCAACTCTGCAGGAAGCCAGTTCTTCATCATGCACAAGGATGCTCCGCATCTTGACGGACAGTATGCTGCATTCGGCCGTGTTGTTGAAGGTATTGAGGTTGTGGATGAAATCGCCTCCGTCGAAACCGATTATTCCGACAAGCCGACAACACCGGTTGTTATCAAGTCAATCACAATCGAATAAGAAAGCCGAGGAAATCTTACTGTGGCAAAAAAGGACAATATCAGAAACTTTTGTATTATCGCTCATATCGACCACGGCAAGAGCACGCTTGCAGACAGACTGCTCGAGCATTGCAAGGCAGTTACCGAGCGCGAAATGGAAAACCAGCTCCTTGACGATATGGAGCTTGAGCGTGAGCGCGGCATTACGATAAAAGCGCGTGCCGTGCGGATGGACTATATCGCCGAAGACGGCGAGGAATATGTCTTAAATCTTATCGACACTCCCGGACATGTTGACTTCAACTACGAAGTATCCCGTTCTCTCGCGGCATGCGAGGGCGCACTGCTCGTTGTTGATGCCTCTCAGGGAATCGAGGCACAGACGCTTGCAAACACTTACCTTGCAATAGAGCATGACCTTGAGGTTCTTCCCGTCATCAACAAAATAGACCTGCCCTCTGCAGACCCGGAGCGCGTAAAGGGCGAAATTGAAGACATCATCGGCATCCCTGCTGAGGACGCGCCTGCAATAAGCGCAAAGATGGGGTTAAATATCGGTGAGGTTCTCGAATATGCCGTTAAAAATATCCCCGCACCGAAGGGCGATGAAAGCGCGCCTCTCCGCGCAATCATCTTTGACAGCCGTTACGATTCATACCGCGGCGTTATCGTCTATCTCCGCGTTATGGAGGGCGAGCTTCGCCCCGGTATGAAGATAAAGCTTATGGCATCGGGTGCGGAATTTGAAGTTGTCGAAACCGGCTATATGCTTCCGCGCGGCGAGAAAAAGACAAACTGCCTTTCCGCCGGCGAGGTAGGCTTCTTCACGGCAAGCATTAAAAACGTTACCGATACGCAGGTCGGCGATACCGTAACCGGTGTTGAAAATCCCGCAGCCGAGCCGCTTCCGGGCTACCGCACCGTGCGCCCGATGGTTTTCTCCGGTGTGTATCCCGCAGACGGAGCAAAATATCCCGATCTCCGCGATGCGCTTGATAAATTAAAGCTCAATGATGCTTCCCTGACGTATGAGCCGGAATCCTCTGCCGCTCTCGGCTTCGGTTTCCGCTGCGGATTTTTGGGGCTTCTTCATATGGAGGTCATTCAGGAAAGGCTTGAGCGCGAATATAACCTTGACCTTATAACAACTGCACCAAGCGTTATTTATAAGGTAAAAAAGACAGACGGCGAAATTCTTATGATTACAAATCCGCTCAATTATCCGAATCCCTCGGAGATTGAATGGGCAGAGGAGCCGTTTGTTTCAGCAAATATCATCTCTCCGACCGAATATATCGGAAATATAATGGAGCTCTGTCAGGAACGCCGCGGCGAGTATAAGGATACAAAATATCTTGACCAGACGCGCGTTGAAATTCACTATGATCTCCCGCTGAATGAAATTATTTACGACTTTTTCGATGCGCTTAAATCCAAAACCCGCGGATACGCATCTCTTGACTATGAGCTTTCGGGATATCGCAAGAGCGAGCTTGTAAAGCTTGATATTCTGTTAAACGGCGACCCTGTTGACGCGCTTTCCTTTATCGTTCACTCCGAAAAGGCATATTCGCGCGCACGCCGCCTTGCCGAAAAGCTTAAAGAGCATATCCCGCGCCAGCTCTTTGAAATTCCGATTCAGGCTACAATCGGAAGCAAAATTATTGCGCGCGAAACCGTAAAGGCACTGCGTAAGGACGTTCTTGCAAAGTGCTACGGCGGCGACATCACGCGTAAGAAAAAGCTGCTTGAAAAGCAGAAGGAAGGCAAAAAGCGTATGCGTAATCTCGGCTCGGTTGAGGTTCCGCAGGATGCCTTTATGGCGGTCCTCAAGCTCGATGAATAAAGGAGTAACCCTTATGAAGCCGCTCGGCATATATATCCACATCCCGTTTTGTCTGTCGAAATGCGCTTACTGCGATTTTTACTCAAAATGCGGAAACAAAAATGAATATAAAGAATATACCGATGCGGTTATAAGCCATATTTCAGAGGCGCATCTGCGCTCCTCGGATTACGAAGTTGACACAATATACTTCGGCGGCGGAACTCCCACTGCAATCGGTGAGAAAAATCTTATAAAAATCCTCGGCGCGATTCTCCGTTCGTTCCGCGTCTCGGAAAAATGCGAGGTAACGTGTGAGGCAAACCCGAATTCCGTTACCTACCCGATGCTCAAACGGCTCCGCCGCGCAGGCTTTAACCGCCTCTCCTTCGGAATGCAGTCTGCCGACCGCGCAGAGCTTCGTGTGCTTGGACGCACCCACACGTTTGACGATGTTAAATCGGCAGTGGAGATGGCGCGCCGTGCGAAATTTTCAAACCTGTCGCTCGACCTTATGTACGGACTTCCCTCGCAGACGGTGGAAAGCTTTCTCGACTCCCTTGACGCGGCAATTGCGCTATCCCCCGAGCATATCTCCTGCTACAGCCTGAAAATAGAGGAGGGAACGCCTCTTGCAGAGCGCCCGGAAGCTCTTTTTCTTCCGTCAGACGACGAGCAGGCAGATATGTACCTTGCCGCAGTGACACGGCTTCGCGACGAAGGGTATGAGCAATATGAAATATCAAACTTTGCAAAAGAGGGATATCACAGCCGCCACAATATGAAATACTGGACGCTCGGAGAATATTGGGGCTTCGGTCCGTCTGCACATTCGCTTGTCGGGAAAAAGCGCTTTTCATACATCCGTGATACGGCGCTGTACATTGATGCAATTGCAAACCACGACGAGGTTATAGACAGAATTGAAGCTATCAATGAATCCGCACGTTGCGGAGAATACCTTATGCTTGGGCTTCGAACACGTGACGGCATCTCGGGAGATGTTCTGGAAAAGCGATATCTCACATACTTTGACGAGATTGAAAAGGTGTTGCTTAAATACCACAAAACAGGCCATGCAGAGTTTGACGGACACAAGTGGTCACTTACTCCCGAGGGATTTTTAATATCAAACCGTATTATAGGCGATGTTTTAGACGCTTTGGAATCATCCGAGCATCTTGTACGGCCATTAAATGGGTATGTAAGAAAAGAATAAGAAAGGAAAATAATTATGCGCGCTGTTGTAACAGTTATAGGTAAAGACACAACCGGCATCATTGCCGCGGTCTCCAATGTTTTAAGCGAAAAGAAAATAAACATTCTCGACATTAACCAGAGCGTTCTGTCGGATATGTTCGTTATGGTTATGCTTGTGGATATCTCCTCAAGCACCGTTGACTTTTCTGCCCTCTCCACCGAGCTTTCCACTCTCGGTGACAGTATGGGTCTCAAAATCCTCGCAATGCACGAGGATATCTTCAACACAATGCACAGAATCTGAATCCGAGGTTGAAAATTCATGATTAATTCTTTTGACATTCTTGAAACTATAAAAATGATAGAAGAGGAGCACCTGGACATACGCACCGTCACGATGGGTATATCTCTGCGCGACTGTTGCGGAAGCGATATAAAGCGAGTTGCCGACCGCGTTTATGACAAGGTTACCAAAACTGCGGAAAAGCTTGTCCAGACCGCAGACGGAATTGCATGCGAATACGGCATTCCAATCGTCAACAAGCGCGTTTCCGTAACGCCCGTTTCTCTTTTGGCGGATGCGTGTGAATCCTCCGATGTTCCCGTGCTTGCGCGTGCGCTCGACCGCGCGGCAGAGACACTTGGCATAAACTTTATCGGTGGCTACGGCGCGCTCGTCCACAAGGGCATGACGCGCGGCGACAAAAACCTTATCGAAACTCTTCCTGAAGCACTTTCGGAAACCGAACGCGTTTGCTCATTCGTAAACGTTGCAACCACCCGCGCCGGCATCAATATGGATGCCGTGAAAACCCTCGGTGAGCTTGTCTGCCGTATGGCGTATCTGACGCGAGAGCGCGAGAGCGTTGCGTGCGCGAAGTTCGTTGCATTTGCAAATGCAACCGAGGATAATCCCTTTATGGCAGGAGCTTTCCACGGCGTTGGCGAAGGCGAAGCCGTTATAAACGTCGGTGTTTCAGGTCCGGGCGTTGTTCACAAGGCAATAAAGCGCGCAGGGGATGTTAATCTCACCGACCTTGCAGAGGTGGTAAAGCGCACGGCGTTTAAGATTACGCGTGCAGGTCAGCTTGTCGCAAAAACTGCGGCAGAACGCCTTGGAATCCCCTTCGGTATCGTTGACCTCTCTCTTGCACCTACTCCCGCAATCGGCGACTCCGTCGCTCATATCTTGGAGGAAATGGGGCTTTCTTCCGTTGGAAGCCACGGCACAACAGCAGCACTTGCACTTTTAAATGATGCAGTCAAAAAAGGCGGTGTTATGGCTTCTCCGCACGTCGGCGGTCTTTCCGGTGCGTTCATTCCGGTATCCGAGGATGCGGGAATGATAGAAGCCGCTTCAAAGGGATATCTCTCTTTCGATAAGTTAGAGGCAATGACCGCTGTTTGCTCAGTCGGTCTTGATATGATAGCAATACCGGGCGATACTCCGCCGGAGGTTATCTCCGCAATTATTGCAGACGAAATCTCAATCGGTGTTGTAAATAACAAAACAACAGCTGTCCGCGTTATCCCCGCCTACGGCAAGGGTGTCGGCGATTTTGTTAATTACGGCGGGCTTCTCGGGGAGGCACCCGTTATGCCGATAAGCACCTGCTCGCCGAAGAAATTTATCTCACGCGGCGGACGCATTCCCGCACCTATCCACAGCCAGAGGAACTGATGCCGTGGAAAATGTAAGAAACGATGAGTTTTATATGCGTGAGGCGATAGCCCTTGCCCAAAAGGCAGAAGAGCTCGGAGAGGCTCCCGTCGGATGCGTAATCGTTCTTGACGGCGAGATTATCGGACGCGGATATAACCTTCGCGAGAGCAGCGGAAATCCGCTTACCCACGCTGAAATAATAGCAATCAACGAGGCGTGCCGCCATGTCGAGAGCTTCCGCCTTGTCGGATGTGAGCTTTATGTCACTCTTGAGCCTTGCCCTATGTGTGCCGGCGCGTGCATCAATTCAAGAGTAGAGCGCGTCATCTTCGGCGCATATGACCCCAAAGCCGGTTCCTGCGGCTCGGTGGTAAATCTGTTTGATTTGCCGTATAACCACAAACCGGCTCTTTGCGGCGGCGTGCTTGAAGAGGAGTGTGCATCGCTTCTTTCCCGCTTCTTTCTTTCGCTCCGCGAGCGCAATAAACTGCGAAAAAA
>JAFQVE010000129.1 GCA_017408185.1 Oscillospiraceae bacterium
AGCTTCAATGGTGTGGACGAAAAAGAGGTGTTTACAAATCGGCTGAATACGTTATACCTTGAGCCTGATGAAGACAACACCGTAAAGATAATGTTTGCAACGGCAGCACATTCGGTGGCAAGCGATAAGAATATGCTTTATCTGAAGTCTCTTACGCTTACACCGGTTGAGGATCCGGAAAAGGTTGAGTTTGATAAATTCACCTCAACACTTCCGGAAAAAATACATGTTGGAACTCCGGTCGATTTCACAGCAAATGCCGTGATGAACGATGGAAGCACAAGAAGAATAAACGGTTATACCTCTGCAGCGGCAGAGGATGCGGGAAATTATATCACGGCATCGGTCAAGAGCGGGAATGCAACTGTTACAAAAACAAGCGATGACAAATTCTCTGACGGAGTATATTCCGGAACGCTTACGGCAACGCAGGCGGGCGACATTACGGTTGCATTTTCCGTAAAGCTCGATGGTGGCGAAGCTATAACCCGCGAGGTTTCGGTAAAAGCGGAAATTCCGCCGAAGCTCAGCAAGGTTGAGGTAACGCTTGATAAAGCGTCAATTCCGGTAACACGCACGGCAAAGATAAGCCTTACGCTCACGCGTGACGACGGAAGCCCGCTTCCTGAGGATGCGGAAAGGTCGATTGAATATTCTGCTGTACCTGACGGCGTTGTTACGGTCGCGCAGGATGGTACGGTTACTGCAGTTGGCGTGGGAAAAGCAACAATTACCGCAACGGTAAAGACCGCGGATGTTCCGCAGGGCGTTGCGGGAAGTGTTGAAATAACAGCAACTGCCGCGCCTACGCTTGAGAGCATTTCGCTTTCGGCAGACAGCAACACAATGGTTCCGGATCAGGAAAAGAAGCTTTCGGCAGCTGCCATGATGAGTGACGGTCTCTCGGGCGATATTTCAAAATATGTTCTTGCATTCACAAGCTCGGATGATGAGGTTGCAACGGTTTCGCAGGACGGCACGGTTACGGCACTTAAAGCGGGAACTGCGGTTATAACTGCAACTGCAACGGGAGAAAATGGAGTTGTCACGGCGAACTTCGCCGTAACGGTTTATGACGGCATTCCGACTACAGTGATAGATTTTACGCAGACTGTTACGAAGTCTACTGACAGCGGATGGCCGTTCACGGGAGAAACCCCGGGATACACGGTAACAAATATTGCAGGCGACCATTTCAGGAAATACACATATCCTGACAGCGGACGAAACATTCTGCATATAAGAACAGGCAATCAGAAGAATGCGTGGCCGGGAAAGGAAATAGGCAAGAATACGTTTGCGATAAAAGTTAATATCCCGTTTGAAAGTGATTACAGCATTGTTCTATCGGGTGGTAAATGGTATGCAGGCTCTGTGTATTCCGTATTTATAGACGGAGTATACGCCGGCGACTATGACTTCTGGGACGGAACCCATTATGAAGAAGGAAAAACAATGCCGGCGTTTTACACCGGCGATGCCCGCACATTGAATACGCTTCATCTCACTGCCGGAGATCACGAGGTAAGCTTCAGAATGCGTGAATCGGATTATCCCACGTCGGCGATTTTGCTTGATACATTGAAGTTTATCCCGGTTGAGGGCGAAACGGTGTTTGAGAAAATAGAAGCGTCACTTCCGGATGAGCTTGCGGTGGGAGAGATTTTCGCAAGCGACGCTACGGCAGTTATGAACGATGGAAGTGCATATCATTTCGGATTAACGAATGCCGGTGCGCTTGATACGGAAAACACGTTTACGGCAAAGCTTACGGGTGACGGAGCAACCCTTTCGGGCTTTGCAGCTTATGCGATAGGAAAATCGGGAAAGAGCGCTTTTACGCTTACGGGCGTCAGCGAAAATCTTGGCGGCGTAACGGTATCTCTTACGGCAAAAGTCGGTGATATTGAGAAAAAGATATCGAAGACCATTCCGATAAGAAATGATAAGATAGCTTCTACAACAGCACACCCGGAAACTGGAGAGGTTTTTGCGGGAGATATGAGCTATCTCATCCCGACGGTTACGCTTGCAAGCGGCAGAGTTATAAATTCTTCTGCGGTTGTCACAACGTATAAATCGCTGACCGAGAACGTTGTTACCGTTGATGAAGAGACAGGTCTTGTAACCGCGCTTAAGGTCGGCACGGCAAGGGTGCTTGTAACGTCAAGCTTTAACGGCGATAGTGTTTCAAATGAAATAGAGTTTGAAATTCTTCCTGAGGGTATGACAGATGTTTTGGTAACCGCCGGCGGAAGCGAAAAAATCCGCCTTACGGATATTGAAAACGACACCGTTCCGCTTTATGTTCAGGCGATAAGTAATTTGGGCAATAAGGTTGATATGACCGGTGCTGAGGTTTCTGCAGAAATCATTGCCGGAAGCGATTTTGCTGAGTTTGCAGAGGGCTTTGATATCCTTCCAAAGGCTGTGGGAGACGTTACCTTCCGTGTGCGCGTTAAAACCGCAAACGGAAGAATCCGCGAGGTTGAGAAGACGCTTGCGGTTGTAAAAGGAAAGAGCAAGGCTTCGTATATGACTGCCGAGAAGGCAGCGGCGGCACGTGAAAACGTTAAAAAATATGACTGGGCGAAGAAAACGGTGCAGTCATATATAGACACTGCGGAAAAATACGTAGATAAGCTTGATGCGCTTTATGATATGATTACGTCAAACGGCGTGCCGCGCGGGTATTCAATCGGCGGTGAAAGCGATCCGGATATGTATATCTGCCGTTATTGCAATACGGATATAAGCATAAAGCATGGTATGTATGCATGGCAGCATGATGCTCTCTCTCGTCCGTGGCAGGTTCAGTGTCCGGAGTGTAAACGTCTTTTCCCGTCAAACGATTTCGGAAGCTTCTATAAGCTCGGGCTTAACGAATACGGCGAGTTTGACCGCATGCGCGCACTTGAAAACCACCGTGTAATGCTTCTTGAAAAAGGACTTATCGACACAACCGTAACAGAGCCGGGAAAAGAGCACAGCAAGCAGTGGAAGGCTTACTACGGCTACGGCGTCAAGGGTGGATATCTCTATAATGAGCTGTATGAAACGGTTGATCTTTCAAAGGAGAATACGCTGAACGCCGGCAGAAAGCTCCGCGCGGGTGAAACACAGGAAACATGGGGCGTTGACGACAGCATGGGTTATGTTCCGGCGCTTGATGACGGTACTCCGTATACATACGACAACGGAGTTGTTGAACGCCATACATATATTGCAGAGTATCTGCACAGCGGCGTGTGGAGGTCAATGGCAGGCGGCACGGGCGGCGATCTTTTTAAAGCGATGACAAAGAGTGCGTATGCTTATTTCTATACGGGCGATGTGCGATACGGACGTGTTGCTGCAATTCTTATTGATCGTCTTGCAGATTTCTATCCGGATTATGATATTTCCATTTATGGAAACAATGTCTGGAACTCGGACGGCGGTTCAAATCTCGGTAAGACGATAGGGCGTATCTGGGAAACGGGTAATGCCAATGAATTTGCAATGGCTTATGATATGGTCTATGATATGTACGATGATCCGTATGTTATGGACTATATAAAGAACAAGAATAAGATATACAAAACTCACCACGCAAAGGAAACTCCGTCGCAGGTCCGCACAAATATTGAGGACGGACTTCTCA
>JAFQVE010000010.1 GCA_017408185.1 Oscillospiraceae bacterium
TATATGCCGAACTATAACGCTTGGGTAGATTCACTTTCCGAGGATGAAGTGAAAAATGTTATAAACACACGTAAGGGGCATGACGGAAAAATCTATGCTGCTCCGGTTTCCGGAAGAGAACTGTCTCAGAACCTTCGCGCATGGCTCTATCGTAAGGACATTTTTGAAAAACACAATATCAAGGCTCCGGAGAACTTTGATGAGCTGTACGAGGCTTGCAAGCAGCTTAAAGAGCTCTACCCCGAGTCATATCCGTTCAGTGCAAGAAACGGTATATATATGCTCGATGTTCAGGCACCGTCGTGGAAACCGTACTGGAACACTCAGGAGTATTATGACTATGACGCCGGAAAATGGAGCTACGGTGCATCGGAAGACGTTCTTCTCGATATGCTTACATACTATAAGCGTATGATTGACGAAAAGCTTATGCCGTCTGACTTTATGACAATCTCATCGACCTCGTGGCAGGAGCTTGTCACAACCAACCGCGGATTCATCATGCCGGAGTACCAGACACGTATTGACTTCTTCAACGGTCTTGCCCGCGGAAAAATCGAAGGTTTTGACCTTTCTGCAATGGTGCCGCCGGTTGCCGATGCGGAAAACGGCGTAAGTATGGTAAATAAATACAACATTGATCCCGTTGCTGTGGTAATGTGCAACACCGGCGATGAAAAGCGTATGGCGAATGCTGCCAAATTCCTCGATTGGTTCTATACCGATGAGGGAACGGCACTTGTTTCATGGGGAAAAGAAGGAGAAACCTATGAGATTGTTGACGGCAAAAAGAAGTTTATAACGGACGAGAGCGCAACTCAGGCAAACACACTCTACGGAATTTCTACATCAGGAACGTTTTTGCGTATGGATCCCGAAGCGGTCACAGCATTTGAATCCGAAGATATTGCAAGAACACGTGATATGGTTCTTGAACACACTCTTCCGAATGCAAATCCGAATCTATGGATGGCGTTCAATCCGGATGAGCAGAAAATATTTGTTGAATATCAGATGGCGCTGCGCAACTATGCGACAGAAATGATATCAAAATTCCTTCTCGGTCAGGAACCGTTGTCAGGTTTTGATGCATTCCAGGAAGCTCTTAGAACTGAATTCGGTCTTGATGAGTATCTTGCAGTCCACGAAAGTGCATATGCAAGAATAAAGTGACTTAGACAAGAGAGGTTGAAATTATGTTGTGGAAGGATATATTTCCGGATGAGTTTGAAGCTGCAGTTAAAAAATGCGGGGGAGTATGCGTGATTCCCATTGGAGCAATGGAGGTTCACGGTGTACATATGGCACTCGGCGTTGATACACTACAGGCGGCAGAATTCTCCAAAAGAGCGGCAGAAGTTTCTGAGGTCTGCGTCTTTCCGGAGCTTTATTTTGGTGACCTTGGCGGAGCTAATCTGCTTCCGGGTTCAATCATTTTTCCGATAGAGGTAATTTGGACAATACTTGAGCATGCCTGTTGTGAGATAATACGTAACGGCTTTAAAAAAATAGTAATAGTAAGCGGGCACGGTGGTAATCAATGGATGCTGACAGCATTTTTGAGAAATATGCTTATAAAGCATCCGGAAATGCTTATATATAAGTATTTTCAGGGACTTATATATCCGGCAGAATTGCTTTCCGATATCACAAAGTATCCGTATCTTACAGAGAATGATGTGAGCATTCTTGAGAGCTACGAGAGGGAAGGCAAGCAGGGCGGGCACGGTTGTTTCAGTGAGGTTGGGCTGAGTTATGATATTGACCCGACGCTTGTCCGTATTGATAAAGTAGACGCCGTTTCTGCGTCATCCACAAGGATGTACGATAAATTTGATGTGAATGGTATCGAAACATGGCTTTCGTGGTTTGGCAATTTCCCCAATTCGTATGTTGCTGATATCCATTATGGAATGAATAAGCGTATCGCACGTGCAATGGGACAACGAATGACAGAAAAGCTCTCTGGTGTGTTGAAACTGATAAAAGAAGATACAGTTTCTGCAGATTTCCACAGAGAATGGTACGAAAAAAGCTTTGGTACAGATTTGGTGAAAGGATAAGCTGCTTTACAGTTGAAATGCCCTCACCGCGCCGGATTTTCCGGCGCGGTTTCCTCTTTGTTAATATCTTAATTTACTAAAAATGCAATTTTGCTTGAAAAATCAGGAAGATTATAGTATAATATCAAAGTAAAATAAAATCCCGGTTTTGGCTTACCGGGAGATGGAGGAAATTATGAAAAGAATAGTCTCTCTCGTCATGGCAATGATTATGCTCGTTGCCCTGGCAGCTTGCTCCGGCGGAGCGGGCACAAGTATGACCATGGGTACCGGCGGTACTTCGGGTACATACTACGGTTACGGCGGCGTTCTCGGTCAGTACATCAAGAACAACGCAGGTATCAACGTAACGGTCGTTTCAACCGACGGTTCAAAGGCTAACATTCAGGGAATTGATGCCGGCAACTATCAGCTCGGCACTGTTCAGTCCGATGTTATGTCCTACGCTTGGGAAGGCACACGTTCCTTCGAGTCTGAAGGCAAAGTTGAATCCTTCCGCACTGTTGCAGGCCTTTATGCCGAATCTGTCCAGCTCGTTACCATGGACCCGGCTATAAAGAGCGTTGCAGACCTTAAGGGTAAGTCCGTTTCTATCGGCGCTCCGGGCTCCGGCGTTTACTTCAACGCTATGGACGTTCTCACAGCTGCAGGTCTTACTGAAGCTGATATCAAGGCTCAGTATCAGTCCTTCGCTGACAGCGCAGACGCACTTAAGGACGGCAAGATTGACGCTGCATTCATCGTAGCAGGCGCTCCGACTCCGGCTATCACCGAGCTTTGCACAACAAACAGTGCATACCTCGTTCCGATTGACGGTGCCGTTGCAGACGCTCTTATGGCTTCCTGCCCGTTCTACACGGTCTACACTGTTCCGGCAGGTACATACGAGGGTCAGACAGAAGACGTTAAGACAGTTACCGTTAAGGCAACTCTCATCGTCAATGCAGATGCAACCGAAGAGGATGTATATAACCTCACAGCTGCTATTTTTGACAACGCTGAAGCTATCACCGCTGAAAATGCAAAGGGTGCAGAGCTCAGCATCGAAAACGCTACAAGCGGTATGACAGTACCGTTCCATGCAGGTGCTGCAAAGTACTTCGCTGAAAAGGGCGTTGATGTAGCAGTTGGCTAAATCAGCCAAACGAAATGTTGGCTGCGGCGATTATCGTCGCAGCCAATTTGGTGTATTTCACTTTAGGAGGTTATAAAGTGCTTTTCGGTAAGAAAAAATCCGCAGCTGCCGAGGCTCCTATGGACCTCGACGCGGTTATGAAAAAGTTTGACAGAGAATCCAACACCCGCATCTGGGAAGGTAAGGCTAAAATTGCGGTAAATTGCGTGCTTGCCGTTTTTTCTCTGTTTTGTATTTATGTAACTCTCTTTGCAACATGGCTTGAAGAGCTTCGCCTTACGACCTTCGTAGCATTTATTGTATTCATCGGTTATTTGGTTTTTCCTGCAAAGAAGGGTGTGCAGAAGCCGAACTATATGCCGTGGTACGATGTTCTGCTTATGATTTGCGGAACGGGTGCTTTTTTGTATTATGCGGCGAATGCAATGACAATTATCCAGCAGGGTGCGAACTTCCAGTGGTATCAGATTATTATCGGTGTAATCGGAATAATCTCAATCGGTGAGGTTTGCCGTCGAAGCGTCGGGCTTCCGATAGTTATCGTTGCTGCATGCTTTGTCGCATATGCCCTCATCTGGGGGCTTTCAAACCCAACCTTCTGGGGAAAGCTTAATTATACGGTTCACTATCTTTTCTACGGAAAAGAGGGAATTCTTTCAACTCCGATAAATGTATGCTCAAAGTTTATTGTTGTGTTCATTATATTCGGTGCTTTTCTTGAAAGAACCGGAATTGCAGACTTCTTTATAAAGATTTCCAATGCCGTTGTAGGCGGCTTTTCCGGAGGTCCGGCGAAGGTTGCCGTTGTTGCGAGTGCGCTTGAAGGAATGGTTTCCGGCTCGTCTGTTGCAAATACCGTCGGCTCGGGCTCCGTCACAATTCCGCTTATGAAGAAAACAGGCTATAAGCCGGAATTTGCTGCTGCGGCAGAAGCCTCTGCATCAACCGGCGGACAGATTATGCCGCCGATTATGGGTGCGGCAGCATTCCTTATGGCAGACTATCTCGGTATGCCGTACAGCAATGTTGTTGTTAAGGCTATCCTTCCGGCAATTCTGTATTTTGCAGGTATTTTTATTGCTGTTCATCTTGAAGCTAAGAAAGAAGGACTCCGCGGACTTACAAAAGAAGAGCTTCCGCGCTTCTTGCCGCTTCTTAAGCAGGTTTATCTGCTTGCACCGCTCGTTCTCCTGATTTACCTTGTCGGAACTGCGCAGAACTCTATCCAGTATGCCGCGGCAATTGCGATTATTGTTGCGATTGTTGTCAGCTTGTTCAATAAGGAAAATCGTATAACACCGAAGCGTATATGGGAAGCGCTTGCTGCGGGCGGACAGGGAATGATTACCGTTGCCGCGGCGTGCGGAGTTGCGGGAATTATTGCCGGTGCAATCACAATGACCGGTCTTGCAAATACCATCATCAACGGCATCGTTGCTCTTGCAGGCAATCAGGTAATTATCGCACTGTTCCTTACAATGCTTTGCTGCATTGTTCTCGGTATGGGTGTTCCGACTACTGCAAACTACTGTATTATGGCGGCAACCTGCGCACCTATTCTCGTGCGTATGGGCGTTCCGGACGTTGCGGCACACTTCTTTGTGTTCTATTTTGGTATTGTTGCTGACCTTACCCCACCGGTTGCTCTTGCGGCATATGCAGGTGCGGCAATTGCTCAGGCAAACCCGATGAAAACGGCGATTACGGCAACAAAGCTTGCGATAGGCGCATTTATTGTTCCGTATGTGTTTGCGCTCAATCCGGCAATGTTGTTCGTTGATACAACCGCCTTTGAGGTTGTTTTAATATGCATAACCTCTCTCGTCGGTATATTCGGCGTGTCTGCAGCTCTTGAAGGATATCTGCTCTGTGATATGCCGTGGTATCAGCGTATCATCAGCGTTGTCGGCGGTCTGCTTCTTATTTATCCGGGAGCGGTTACCGACGCAATAGGACTTGTCCTTGTTGCCGTTGTGGTTATTCTTCAGATAATAAGCAAAAAGCATCACGCAAAACAGCTTACAGCTTAAAATAAATGGCGGACAGCTAAAAAAAGCTGCCCGCTGTTTTTATTGGCAAAATTGGAAAATAGTCATATCTTTCGTTTTTTTGCATACATATCTAATATAAATTTCTTGAAGGGAATGTATATGATGATAGTATTTACCACAAAGCTTACAAGACGGAAGATTGTTTCGGGAATCCTTGCACTGTGCATAATTGTGTGCTCCGCATTTGTCCTCATCCGCGACGGAGCGGGAGATACCACGGTATCCGTATCTGATGAGCAAAAGCCGATTCACGAGGGGAGAAAACTAAAGACAAATGATGAGCGAGTTGCACTGCTTAACGAATACGGCTGGAATGTTGACAACGAGCCGCGTGAGTTTATGGAGGTAAAAATTCCTGATGTATTTGACGGAGTATATAACGAGTATAATGAAATCCAGAAGCGTCAGGGAATGGATCTCGCTGATTATTCCGGCAAGCGCGTTATGAGATATACGTATAAAGTAAACAACCACCCCGGCAATGAAGAAGGAGTGGTTGCAAACATCATAGTGTATAAGAATAAGCTCATCGGCGGAGACGTGTGCTCGCCGAAGCTCGGCGGATTTATGCACGGGCTTGCGGAAACGGCACAAACAGTCGGACAGGAATAGCTTTCCGCCACGCAAGCCTCCCTTGCCTAAAGGGAGGGGGACCGCCGTATGGCGGTGGAGGGATTTTTCTTAAAATCGAGATAGTTTTGCAATATAAGCGCCGCTGCAACGGAATCAACCTTTGCACGGCGCTTTTTGCCGTGGTATCCCGTTTCGGATAAAATTCTGTGTGCATCCACCGTGGTGCACCTTTCGTCCCAGAGAATAACCGGAAGTCCTGTTCTTTCACGCAGCTTTTCCGCGATTTCTTCGCTTTTCTTTGCGCGGTCGCCGATATCGGAATTCATATGCTTAGGATACCCGAGAACGATTTCCTCGGCTTTTCGTGAGAGGATGCTCTCGCACAGCTCGTCAAACGCTTTTTCGGGATTTGTAACGTTGATTGTAAAGCTCTCTCCTGCAAGAAACCCCATAATATCCGAAAAAGAAACGCCTATTCTTTTGTCACCGTAATCAATACCAACAATCTTCATTGACAAAACCTCCGCATTGGGGTATCATATATTTGTGGCTTACTGATATATTATGTCATAAGCGCAAGCGAAATGGTATAATGTAGCCATATTTTCCGGTTTCCGGCAAAGCCGGAGAGGAAAATGGCGTTAAATTGGTATAATAACTGCTTTTGCAGTTATTATACCATAAAATACCTGCCTGATACAACAATATTTTTTCTTTTTGTAAAACTTTTTTGACAAGAAATCTATCTAACTAATGTGTACAGCATAGTGAGGCGTGCTTATGACAAAGGAAATGATTTACAGCGAAATGGTTACTTACCTGACGGAAAACAGAGAGAAGTTTTACCGCTTTGCGTACAGCTACGCAAAGGGAAAAGAGGCGTCTCTTGATATCGTTCAGAATGCAATATGTAAGGCTTTAGAGCATTACGGAGATATACGCGATGTCGCAAGGATTAACTCGTGGTTTTACCGCGTTCTGCTTAATGAAGTTTATTCGTATCTGAAAAAACACAGCAGGGAATATGCCACCGCCGATGAAGAAATGCCGGAAGGGATTTATCACGAAGCGGCATATGATAAGGATGACGAAGTATACCGGATGGTGGAAAAGCTTCCGGAGAACTTAAAAACGGTTATTATTCTGCGATTTTATGAAGATCTTCCGCTTTCGGATATCGCGCGAATAACGGATGTGAACTTAAGCACCGTAAAAACACGTCTGTACACTGCTTTGAAAAAATTAAAAAAAGCATATGAGGAGGCGGGAGAAAATGCTTGATTTTAATAAAGCAAAAGATAAATACAACTCAATAGAAATCCCGCAGGAGTTGGATGAGATTGTAGAAAACTCCATAAAACAATTTGAACAAAAGCAGAGAAGAACAAAAATTCACTTTCTCCGTCTTGCTCCGGTTGCGGTATGCGCAGTCATTTGTCTTGTTATCGGAATAAGCACGCTTCCGAAAAACAGAACAAATGAGAGTTTGGTTACCGCCGACAGTACAGATGCCGGAGTGCCCGAGCTTGCACGGAGCGTACCCGCGGCAGGTGCAGGAAACGGAATTTCCGAGGATAGGACACCCGCGGCAATGAATGCCGAAACAGAAAGCGCTGTTGAGTATAAAGCCAATTCAAAAATGTCGATGTACAATATGTATGTGGCGGAAAAAATAGATGAAAGCGTAGAAAAAGCGGTAAAAACGGAGACATCTGACAATGCATACAGTGAAGTTGTCGAGCTTTACTCGGATGAAAATGTTTATTCTTATTGCGTGACAACTTTTCCGTCAAATACTGCAAATTATTATAACGTGAAGCAGAGCGACGGTGCGGAGATTGAACTTCATGATTTGCTGAAAAATGCCGAAGAGCTTGAAAATTGTGAGTTTTATTTCAAATCGGCAAACTGCCTTGCCGTTATTTGCGACGGCGAAGAAAAAGAAATAATTATAGATTGAGGAAGATATGAAGATTAATTATCAGCTTGTCTGCGATGAAAAGATAAAAGAGTTGACGGAAAACGGAAATATTCCGAGGCTTTTGCTTCACAGCTGCTGCGGACCGTGCAGTTCATACGTTCTTGAATATCTGTCTGCTTTTTTTGAAATAACCGTGCTTTTCTTCAACCCGAATATTTATCCTGAAAACGAATATGAAAAGCGTCTTTCCGAACAAAAAAAGCTCATTGAGTCAATGAGCTTTAAAAATCCCGTGTCGTTGCTTGCCGTTCCGTATGACTATTCTGAGTTTCTTGCCTGTATCGGTGGCTTTGAGCGCGAACGTGAAGGCGGCGCAAGATGTACGGAGTGCTTCAGGCTACGCCTTGGCAGGTGCGCTGAGATCGCAAAAGAGCGGGGATTTGATGTCTTTGCGACAACACTTTCCGTCAGTCCGCACAAAAATGCGCCGCTTCTCAACAGCATAGGGGAAGAGCTATCCGAAAAATACGGAGTTACATATCTTCCGTCTGATTTCAAAAAGAGAGAAGGGTATAAGCGTTCTATAGAGCTTTCGAAAAAATATGACATCTACCGTCAGGAATACTGCGGGTGTGAGTTCTCACTTCCACGTGAAAATTGAATATCATTCAGGAAAACCATCTCTGAGCTTTTCAAGCGCCTTCTTCTCAATTCTTGATACATAGGAGCTCGCTTAATGTAAGTGAATATGTGAAAAGCTGATGTGCTTTACATATTAACGCAGAGTATAAAAGCGGACATTCATCAATATTTTCAGGAAATTTAAGGGCATTGCAGTCGCAGTGCCTTTTTTCTGTACACAGATTACTTACAGAGGTGAACAAAGATGCAATTTGAGTATTTCTATGGAGGTGAAGCGGAACAGTTTTCATTCTTCCGCATACCGAAATTGTTGTTTCGCGATGAAGCTTTTAAGAGCATTTCGACAGATGCTAAGGTTCTCTATGGTTTGATGCTCGACAGAATGAGCTTGTCGCTAAAAAACGGTTGGATGGATATAGAGGGCAGAGTGTATATCATATACACGATAGCAGACATAATGGAAGATATGAACTGCGCCGATCAGAAAGCCGGAAAGCTTCTGACAGAGCTTGATAACAATAAGGGAATAGGTTTGATAGAGCGCAA
>JAFQVE010000130.1 GCA_017408185.1 Oscillospiraceae bacterium
ACGGGGATACCTTGTTTCGTAGCTCCACTCCGGTTTTGTATCGGGATCCTGACCGTAAGGTACATCTGCACCTGCATATGAGCCAACAATGTCGTTTCCGTTTTCATCCTGAACGACTTCATCGGCAACCATAGAGAGACCTTCAACCGCAAATGCATTTTCTGCCTGACGGTGGAAGCTGTAGGTATGGGCATTTCCGCCTATTATACGGAAGAAATCAACACCGTATGATACATCGTCATTAACCTTAACCATAACTACCGTTCTGCGGAAAGTATCAGTCTGACTGTTAGCCTCTTTTGCATCAATATCCATAACCTTGACCTTGTCGGTCACATCATAATGCATCGGATATCCATGCATTGCGTCTCCATCCTGATTCTTTTCGTCAACAACAACGGTATTGTGAGATATTGTTGAAAGTACCCACTGCATTCTCTGAGGATCCATACCCGTATTCTCAGGATAACCGAGGTCAGGAGCAATATTCAGTCCATACGCTTCAATTCCGAGATTCAACGTGTCACGATGTGCGTGACTTACCGAGTTTCTTCCAAAATAAATCCAAAAATCACGGAGGTTATTGTTCGCAGTTGCAGAACTTGACGATTTATGATTCTTACCGTCACGAAGTACTGCAAATCCGTATCCGCTGAGCATTTCACTAACCGGCTCGGGATTTTCTTCAACAAGTGCAAGTATATCTTCTTCTGCACTTTCGGGATTTTTTACCATTATTCCGTAGCGAAAACCTTCTGCACTATAGCCATTCTTAATATAGAGATACTGCGCGATAGACTTAGCATAAGGTGTATCCTTGAGATTCAGAAGACCTGTAAGCATAACATCATCGGTTGCCTTGTAATCAAGGGTAGCAACACCACCCGAGTCACCGATCTGTGCGTGGTGAGATTCCGTGAGTACAAGTCTTGTTACCGCATCATACATCTTGGCAAACTTCGGATGGCTATAGGGGCTGTAATCCTTCTCTCCCTTATACATCTCCATTGCATCTGCCATACCCATCATATTGGTTATCCAGGTGAAGTTGTAGTTGGGACCTGCCTCATTTCCGAATCCGTCACGGTCAATCTCATCAATCAACTGTGATGCAAGATTTCCTCCATCTGCACCTGCATTGCTTATGCTTCCAGACTTATAAATCCATTCGAGCATCTCGGATGACTCAGGCTCTTTATCAAGGGAAACCGCCGCAGCAGCAAGGGCATATTGCTTCTGACCGAAGTTACCGTGAATTCTTCCGTCTTTTTCCATAACAAAAATTGTTTTTAGAATTCGTTCTTCCCAGTTTTCCCAAATATCCTGAGAGCTTTGCTTTTTATTTTCAAGACCGAACTTTTCTGCTTTTTCGGAAAGGTATTGGATTACGTAATTATCGGTAAGGGCGGGATAGAATGCATCTGTTCCGAGAGCAAAAAATCGTGCAATGTCACAATCGTTAATTCTTCCCTGAATTGCACCAAATCCACTTCCGCCATGTGTATTGAAGAACAATTTTTCATATTGCTTTAATGTAAAAGTCGGATAAACATCGGCTATTCTGTCGAGAAGAATTGCTCCTGTCCTTCCGTATTTGATGTCACCGGTATAAGCATAGGCATATGAAAGATTTCTTATATATGTCCAAATTCCTGCCCAGGCATCGGAGTTGTACATTGCTACATAACCGTGGCGTTCTTCTATTTCAGTTCCGCCAACGTTATAAACACGTCCCGGCACATATCCGAAGCCATCGTCAACGCCCCAACGATTTCCGTCTACTTCATAGTATTCTCCGTTTTCATCTTTACGGTAGGGGTCTTTATTATATTTTTCATTTCCTTCTGTGCGAAGTTCCGGGTATAAATCGTTGTAAAGATATCCGCCCGGAAGCCCGTAACCGTAAAACTCATACCAAGCATCGGAATATTCCTCTGTGGGAGCCTCGCAACTACACTCGCCACCGGCTTTTACGGATTCACAGACAAACATTTCGTGGTGTGCCTGACGTGCACGGTTTACATCGAAATAGCCTTGTCTGTCACGTCCCAGCTCATAGAAACTTTCAAAATCGTTACTGGGGAAAATTCGCTTACAGTCAGGACATTGTACCTGCCATTGACGATTTAAAACATTTATTGTCCATCCCGTTCCGCCATGCTTTGCGATATTGTTTACTCCACAATATCGGCAACGATTATAATCGGGGTCATTGGGTGCACCGACCTGACGTCCTCTCGGAACACCTTCACCGGGGATGTTATCGTAAAATGTATCGAGATTTTCAACAATTCTGTCAGCGGCTTTAGCATATTTATCTGCTTCAGCCTTTGCCCAGTCATACTTTTCTGCATTTTCAACAGCATTCTGACGTCTTTCATAAGTGAACAAGGTAGGCTCGGTTTTACCGTTATGCAGTACTACGGAAATTTCCTTTTCTGCAACAAGGCTCTCACCTCTGAAATCAAGAGATGCAGTTATTCTTACATTTCCCTCTTTGTTTGCCGTTATCATTCCATCCGCTATTGTAACGATATCCGAGGGCTCTGCCACATATGTTATCTCTTCAAAGGGTACAAGAATTTCATTTCCGCTTTGTTTTAAGACAAAAAGCTCAAGGATAGCCTTTTCCCTGACAAACATAGAATCATCAAGGTCTATTTTGCTTCCTGTTGTTTCCGTATTATCGGTTGCGGTTATTTGAATTTCTTTTTTAATTTCTTTAACCCCATCCGAAGCTGTAACCGTAATGACAGCGTTTCCGTCTCCGACTGCACGAACAAGGCCGCTGTTGTTGACGAAAACCGCATCCTCATTCGAAGATGAAAAGCTGAGAGAAACCTCACTTTCATCGAATACATATCCGTCAAGACGTTTTGCAACTACATCTATCTGTGTTTCTTCGAGATACTCAAGCTCAGTTTCGTAACCGGAAAGTTCAAGGGTACGAAGCGCATTCTCACCATCGAGACTGAAACGTCTGTAGTTATAGCGAGGCGCACGGTTTCCCTTTGCATCCGTTGGTACGACAACGAGGAGATATTCGCCTTTTTCCTCAACATTGACAACTCCGACAGGCTCTGTTATAACGACATTGTTCTTTGCGCCCGAAAAATCAACTTCACCTACAAAGTGTGCATCACGCACAGGTCCGGATTCAGACGGAACTACGGTTGATGCAGATATGGGAGCATACGGTGCAAGATAAATCGTTGCTTTACCGCCGTCTGTCATTACCCACTTTTCGATTTCAAGACCGTATATTCCTGCTTTGGGGATATAGACAGAATATGAAAAGAAAGAATTGTTTACCTGATCTGCCATTACCGAGCTCTGGGTAACACCAAAGTTTGCAGAGCCTTCTGTTCCTTCGTAATAAATTCTGAAGCCATTTTTGTTTTTTATAACTCCGAGCTTCCAAGGCATTGACAAATCGGGGTTTACGTTATAAATCTCATTGGGATATTCTTCAACGGGAGCTCCGTTTTTAATATCATCAGGAAGATTATTGAGAACACGACCGCCCAATATGTAGTTATATACAGTTTTATCGGGATCAACCACAGCCACGGAAAATTCTTCTACCGTCTGCCCAACGGTTGCTCTAAAACTTGCAGTTCCCACCTTTTTTGTGGTAACAACTCCGTCTGCGCTGATTTCCGCAACCTCCGGATTAAAGGACTCAAATACCGGAATGTCGCCCGTTTCTGTTCCGCCATAGGTTACGCTTATATCTGCTTTGACACTTTCTCCGAGATTTATTGCACCACAGCCAACCGATACTTCCACGGTGGGCTTATATGTGGGATCAAGGACAAGTGAATCTATTGAGAAAACATAAAGATACTTTTTTGCCGAAGGGTGCAGATACGGTGAGTAATCCTTGTTTGTACCGTGAGGTGCGACAACGAGGTAATATTCACCTGCTTCGATGTATTTGTATTTGAGAGATGTTGTTCTTATTGCTCTTTTTGTTGCATAACCGTCTGCATATCCGAGATAATACTCGTCCGGAATCTTCTTTACGTTTGCAGGCAAAGTGCCTGTTGATTTAAAGTTTAAGTCTGTAGAAGTCGGAACAAGGAAAATCTTTGCATTGACGCTTGTGGACTGTGCTATGTGATTGAGAACAACGGAATAGTTTCCACTTTCTTCAACCTTTATTTTGAATATATATCCGCCATCACCCTGTTCAGGCTCTTTATATTCAGTTGTTCCCAACCAGTTATAGCAGAACTCATAGCTATATGCCGTGAGGTTATTAGCCGTGATGGAATTCACATATTCCCAAGGTGCAGAGTATTTTGACGTGTTTGCATATACAAAATCCGCTCTTGCAGGCGATGTACTCGTTCCGTTTACGCCATAGCTCAAAAAGTTATATTTAATAACACCGCTTTCTTCTTCAACAGCAGTAGCCACGGCAGGAATAAAGCTTATTATCATTGCGAATGTAAGCAGAATAGATATAAGTCTTTTCATATTGTTATCCTCTTAGTTTTATTACAGGGTGCAAAGACCCATCAATGCACCCTGCTGATTTGTTTAATCGTTAATTTCAACTACTCCATCGACGATGAGATTATAAGCGTCACCATCTTTAACTATTGCATAACCTTTGAACACATCACCGTTTTCTCCCGTTACCGTGAACTGATTTCCGGGACGTGTCATTGCAATTTTTGTGCCGTTATAGATAATTCCCTTTTCAACGGTACCTGCACCAAATCCGATAAACTCTGCCATTACGGCAGTTGCATCACCTGCAGCAAAGGTATCAAGGACAATCTTCGCGGTGCTGCCCGTGTATAAGGGTTTTGATTCTGCATACTCTGCAGTTATCGTGCAATCCTCCCAAGCAAGGAATGAATATGTATCTTCGATGCTTACAATTTCCGAGGTATTGCCAACAGTTTTCTTCCACCACTTAAGCTCGCCCTTTGATGAATCAGCTGTGCATGTAACTTTCTCACCATACGGTACTGTTGTGCTTCCGCTTCCGTTCACTACGGTTACCGTTACATCGGAGGGTTCGCTTTCCTCATACTGTGCAACGAAAATCATTGTGCCCGAAAGCTCAACTTCGCTTCCAACATTTTCGGAAGTATATTCAACTTCGCCTTTATACTGCTTCCACGAAGCGGCATTCCCAAAGCCTGCCATAGACGGGAGTGCCGGAACTGTTTTATCGGTGCTGTCGTCCTTTACAAGCTTTACAAGCTGACCGTTTGCATTGTAAAATTCAGCTTTATTTGTTTCGCTGTCTGCAACGTCATATACTGCGATGAGAATATTGTTATCTCCGCCGGAGGGTGTGTAGTAAAACTCATTTTCATATGAGAGAATTTTCTTATTGAGGCTGAGACCCTTTGCCCAATAGAGGAATTTATATTCTCCGTTATTTTCAGGGGCATACATCTTATAAGAACCGTCTGCCTGCTTTGTTTCCGTTATTCCCTCAACAGTTTCGGAGGACTCACCCATTGTGAAGCCTGCTCCCGATACCGAGGGGCTATATTCCGTTACAACAGGTGTTTCCGTTTCAAAGGCATCTGTTATATCCGAATCTTCTGCAAGTGTGAGTATAAAGGAGGAATAATTGTAACGCATTGTTGTTGTAGCATCTTTATCTGCACCGATAACAACAAGGAGATATTCACCGGCGGAAGGTATGGTTACCTTGCCGACATCCTCAATGGGTGTCTGTGCATAGCCTTCTCCATAGAGGCTGACATCACCTACAAGATGCTCTTCGGTTACAGGACCGCTTGACGAAGGAACTACGGTACTTGTATAAATCGGAGCGTTGGGTGCGATGTAGATATTTGCCGTACCACAACCCGAATGTGTATATTTCTTTACCGACAGATTGTATTCGCCCGCTTTGGGAACATATATAGAATATGCAGAGAACCCAACTCCAACGCCGGCTGCGGTAAAGGATGACTCAACCGCTTTTGCGTACATAGAATATCCGTTAATTGATTTATTGAGTATATATTTCCAAGGAGCAGATACAGAAAGATTTACATCATAAAATTTCATACTCGAAAGGAAATCCAAAGATACCGATCCGGAGGTGACCGGATTTATAAGATAACTTCCTCCAAAATTATATACATATTCGGCTTTATTCTGATCTATTACTGCAACAGAAACTTCGCTCTCAATTTCTCCGAAGCTTGCCTTTATCGTTGCATTGCCCTCTGAAATACCTATAATTTCTCCGGTTGTTGCATCAACCGTTGCAACTGACGGATTCAGGCTCGTCCATGTGACGTTACCTGCTCCTGAATATGTATTCTCTCCGCGTGTGATTTCCGAGGTTACAGCACCCTCGTCTCCAATCTGCATTATTTCACGGTCAACAGCAGCCGTTATTGCAGTTACTTCACTCTTATCAAGAGTGAATGAGCATATGCCGAGCTCATAATAGTATTTGCCACCACTGCTTGTAGGAACATAATTTTCATTTACTCCGTTTGAAGCGACAACAAGGTAGTATTCGCCATCTTCCGAAACATTGAGTCCCCGAAGCAACACTTCTTTTTCTCCGGTTGATGCGGAATAGGAGTCTGCATATCCCATAAAATACTCTTCGGGAATCTGCGCTATTGCCTGCTGATATTTATTGGCATTTACGAGATCACTGCAAATAGCTGTTTCACTTGCAGGAACAAGATATATATTAGCATTGACTCTGTTGTTTGCACCATACATACCGATTTTTGCGCTGTAGCTTCCCGCAGGTACTTGAAGCTTCAAAATTATGGCACCTTTACCGAGAGCAGGAGCTTCAAAAGTCGTGCTTCCATACCAGTTGTATCTGAGCAAATCTTGATAACAAGTGTTATTGTTCGCATTCGGAATATATACATACGCCCAAGGTGATGTATACTGCGATGTCACAGCATAAGTAGCATTTGGGGCCGAAATTTGTACATTGCTTCCGTTTACACCATAACTCGTAAAGTCATAGTGCAATACATTCTCTTCCCCTGTTGAAGTTTCTTCTTCCGCAAAAGCAAATGGTGCAACGGAAAGCACCAATGCAAGCACAAGAATCATCGATAAAATTCTTCTCATAATACATTCCTCCATTATTATGACAGTTATATATCTTTAATTATATAGTAGTGACCAAAGAAATTAAAGTGTATATTTTGGCAAAAAAACGATAAAAAAGCTTGAAAGCAGAAAAAGTTTAATGTATTATATTAATAAAGAAAAGGTGGTGAACAAAAATGAGTTTGCAATACACTGAGTATATATCAAAATATAGTTTTCCGGTTTCCGGAGTTTTTTCCGGTCGGCTTTCTTCCGAACTTTGGCCCGTTAGCGTCAAACCTCTCGTTGACAACCGTCTGAGTGACGAGCACTGGCACGAGGGACTCCAGATATGGTACACACTTTCAGGAGAATATAACCATAAAATCAATGGTGTCTGGCACAAGCAGACAGCAGGCTCAGTTTCCATTGTTCATCCGTATTCAGTCCATCAAATAGACAGCAGAAATTCAAAGCTTGACGAACTGAATGTTATCTCTATGTCAGTTCCCAAAAGAATGTTTTCCGAAAACAACATTCCTTTTTACGCACGTTCATATATCAGCTCTTCCTTCGATCTTTTTTCAATAGCCTCTTCTTTGAAACTTTCAGGCAACGACAAAAGGCGTGCCGATGTTCTCCTCGAAGATTCTTTGACGGAATTTCGTAACCATCGAGATATGGATATTCAAAAAATAGTTATTCACGCCGCCTCTTTTTTAGAGCTTTGTTCACGGCAGAATTGTGTTCCGCTTTCAAAAAAAGAGATTTCAAGTGCCAAAGAAAAATTTGAATGCATTGAAAATGCTTTATTTTATATTTTTAAAAACTACACATCACCCTTAACCTTAGCGCATATAAGTCGCGAAGCTATGATGTCGCAGAGAACTTTCACATCCTCTTTCGGAGAAGTGGTCGGACGAACATGCCACAATTATGTGACAACAACAAGAATGACGAAAGCTCTTTATCTTTTAAAAGTCCCAACCAATTCCCTTGATATGATCTCTGACGAATGTGGCTTTTATGACAGAACTCATTTCATCAAGCTTTTCAAAAACACATTTCACACAACTCCCACATTATGGCGTGAGGATTATCTCAGATGGAAAGAACAGAATGAGATTTATCAGCTTATGTCGGAATGCCGTGAACACGGCTGGTTGCGCCCTGATGCAATGGCAAGACTTAAGAATAAAATACAGATGCAGGCATAATACTTGCATCTGTATTTTTGTTATATTTCAAATTCGTATACGCAACCGAGGTTGTCTCTTACGCCGATTGCAACACGTTTGCCGTCCGGTGAAGCGGCAATGCAACAAGGCTCCGAGCTTACGCCCGTTCTTTCACGACTTGCTCCGCTTGTAAAATAAATCCTTCCGCCGATTTCAACGCCGTTTTCAGTATCGAAGGAGAAAACCACTCCGAGACTGTCACGGTCACCTGCTACTCCGAATGCTCTTTTGCCGTCGGGAGTTATTGCGATATCGTGTACTGCCCCGTCATTGCATACTGCACCGAGCGAGAACACCTTGCCGTTTTTTATAAGTGCAAGCATTCCGTCTTTTGTTCCGACAACAAAGCTTCCGTCAGAGAGCTTTCCGTATGCAGATGCTTTTGCGAGATACTGTCTTCCGGGATGTGCAGGAAGGATATAATCATCAAATGTCAACTCTGCTTCTTTGATGATTTTTTCGCAGTTGTCAATCTTAATTATCTCACCGTTTTTCGACACTACACGCTTTCCGCCTTCTGTAAAGGCAATTACATTGCCATCCTCATCATATGAAACCTTATACACCTGAGAGCCTTCCGGTCCGACTTTCTTCCACAGCTTGCAGACATATTTCTCTCCTTTTCCGAATGAAAACGGATTTTGGCTTATATATTCTGCATCACGTCTTTCCTGGTCGTAAAAATCGGCAATACGCTTGCTGTCTTTTTCAAGGTTTCCATTATATAAATCTTTATTTCTCAGTTCGTTATTTCTTGTTATATATGCAATTTCATCCTGACATATTATTCCCGGCGTGTCTGCATATCGGCGCACCTTGCGCAGGTCAACCGACACAACTCCCGGTGCATCCGGACCGTGGTTGGCATCGGACATATACAAGATATCATCACGGATGAAAATATTCTCAACACAATCGTGACAGCGTTTTTCTGTACCAACAAGACCAAAGCCGTGCGGTTCTGCTTCCGGATTTTCGATATCAATGGAGCAAAGATGAATTTTATTGGTATGTACCGTATACCACAGCTTCCCGTATTCATCAAAGACCATACCGAAGGCTTTTGAATCGGGGTAATCCTCGCGCATTCCTGCAGGTACGATAAAAGCAAGTTTTTCAAGAGAATTGTCCTTTGGATTATACGCAAAGAAGTGTCTTCCCGTATGTGTCACAAAATACATCCGTCCATCCGCACCGTTCACGGAATATGCAAGAACGTTGTTTGTTCTGCAAACGGTTGTGTCCTCTCTCGGAATTTCAACTCCCGTATACTCAGCTTTTTTTGTCTGCACGTTGAATCTCCACAAATCACCGCTTCTTGTTGAAAAATAGATATTTCCGTCGGATGCTTCATGCAGATGATATGTTCCGAACTCTGTACATTGACCGAAATCTATTGTGGATCTATCATCAAGAGAAAACAAATATGCATGACCCCGGTTGTAGGTAATAAAAAACAAAGCATTTATTGATGCTATATATTTTGCACCGTAAACAGAGTCTCTCGGCACAGGGATTCCGAGGTCTTCAACCTTCCCCGTTTCGGGGTCATAGATAAGAACGTTTGAACCCATATATCCTTCCCACATATGAGTGTAATACGCCTCAGGCATCCAGCAAGGATGACCGGGTGCACTTGCTGTCGTGTGGGTTGTCATAATGAGTTTGCCGTCGGGCATAGGATTTATGGAGGTATGAAACTTACTCGGACGGATTGTTCTCGGATATACCGTGATACTTCCCTCAAGATCAAAAAGAAGTTTCATTTCATTTGCATCGGGTAAATATTCATACAGCTTTACATATTCGGGGAAAGTTCCTTCTGCGCAACAAGGAATATAATGTTTTCCTTCAGAGGTGACACAGTAATCCCATGCAGCATTGAAGCCGGGGGCATCTATGAAACATTGCTTTACGGCACTCTGAGGA
>JAFQVE010000131.1 GCA_017408185.1 Oscillospiraceae bacterium
AATCATTCTCAAAATCCTTGTGCCACCAATCAAGCGTGGTGTGGTAAAGGAAAGGAACTATATCTTCTTCACGGCACGCATCGACAAATTCGCGTACAAGATCGCGTCCCGCAGCAGAGTGCGGTGCATCATAATCGTTAAGTCCGCAAGTGTCATAAAGCGAAAAGCCGTCGTGGTGGCGCGTGGTAAGCGTTATGTACTTTGCTCCGCTCTTTTTTATCTCGCGCACAAGCTCGCCCATGGGGCGCGGGTTAAAGCGCCCCATAAGCTTTCTGTACTCTGCCGGCTCCCACTTATTCAGTTCATATGTCCATTCACCTTCTTCAAGTAATGAATACAAGCCGAAATGAACGAAAACACCCAATCCAAGCTGTTCAAAATCTTTTATATACTGTTTTGCTATTGGTATACCCATTTTCTTTTCCTTATATATCTCTTTTATATAATTTTCTAAAATTTTAGTGTTGATTTATAAAGAGCTTTGTGCTAAAATCAAGCCGTAGCATAAAACAAACACAGGGAGGGAAATTTAATGTCTGTTGAAATTCTCAAGGTCGGAAAATGGCAATCTCCAATAAATAGCAAGCAACGTCCGCCCGAGCACGTCCACGATGACTTTTATCAACTTATTTTCACACAAAACTCTGTTGGAAAGCTTATTCTTGATGATGAATCTTATCCGTTTAAGCCCGAACACATTTATATAACTCCGCCCGGTGTTCGCCACACATGCTCAAATACAAAACACACACAATATGTAATCTTCTATTTTAAAATTTTAACACGTGTCTTTGATGAAATTCTGCAGCAACTTCCCCCGGAGATTGCTCCGCGTGACATCGTTTCATGCAAACAGCTTCTCAGCCAGGCTGCATATGAATTTTCAACGGGGACAATGTTTTCACGTCTTCGCGCAAACGCGTATCTTGAGCTGTTTTTATCTTCTGCACTTGATGCTGCCCCGCTTCTCTTTTCTGCCGCCACAGAAGGCGGTCAACCCGTCACTGCAATGAGCAATACCGAGCTTGATCGCGTTGCAAACTTCATTTACAACAACTTTTCAAACGAAATATCGGTTGACGATCTTGTTAAAGTGTCCAATTTTGAAAGAAGGCAGTTTTACCGCGTATTTAAAGAGAAATTCGGAACCACGCCAAAGAAATATATCAACGAACTTCGTCTTAACAAGGCAAAAACACTTCTAACTAACACCAATATGCCCATTCATGAAATAGCTGCATTTTGCGGTTTCCAGAGCGAACATTATTTCAGCCGCGTATTCTCAGCCGGTGAAGGCGTTTCTCCCAGCGAATACAGAAAAGTAGCTGAACGAAGCAGTAAAGAAATAGTTTTTTAACATTTTACACATTAATTTTAACATCTCTACTCACCAATGTCTTTGCAGTTTTGTGACACGTTTTTTCACCGGAGTGACATTGTCAAAACACTTTTCTTTTACTCTGCCGCCTTGTTCTTTCTTTTTGAGGTTATATCATTTGGATTTGCGGCGAGGTTTGTGTTTTCAAGATACCTCTCTGCCTTGCCGTTCTTAAGTGCAAGAAGAGCTTCTTCCGTGAACGTATCTTCTGGTGAGAAGTTATCACTTTGCATATATTTAAGAATACTTTCTTTCAGCCAGACGGATGCCGGGTCGCTATCTCGCATTTCAAGACCGCAGAATACCACTCTTCCCTCATATGCTTTAAACTCAAACATTGCTGCCTGACGGATAAAGTTTTTATGGGTTGACACAACTTCTATCATCGGGTTAAACGGAACTGTGTTATCTGCAAATGTAACCGCCGAACCGCCCTCAAGCATATCTGCAAACTGCCATCCGCAGAATCCCTCATGCGGAAGCTCTTCAAGCGCAGGATGGTCATACACCACCGTTGCGAGATTCCCTCCCGTTCTTCCCGCAAGCGCGATACGGAAAGTAGTTTCCAGTGTCGGGAAAAGCTTTTTATCGAGGAGAAGAATATCCGCTCCGGCGCGAAGCTTTTCAGCAAATTCTTCAAAGCATATATTTTCGACGACGTACACATTTCCACTTTCTGCATTTCCGACATTTGGGAAAACATAAAGCTCCCACTCGTTTTCAGCAAATTTCCCATCACCGTCAAGGGTTACGCAAAGCTTAAGCTTTTCCGGCTTTTCTGTGTGCGGAAGAACTTCTGAAAAACTGTACAAAGAAGAAACACATCCGTTAGACACCGTACCTACTTCAATATCTTTGCGCACATATACCTTATCTTCTGAAGCCAGCCTTACTGTGAGGCGGGCATTTTTTATCGGCTTTTCGCTGTAACATGAGCAGAGAATATTGCATCCGTACTTTTCTCCGCATTTGAAGTTTCGCTTTTTACCGATATCTGAAAGCAAAATAGTTTCCGAGTTATACATTCTTACATTCCGCACTGTTTCTCCCGGTTTCAGTTCGTAAAACTCATTCATCATACCCACGTCATAACCAAAGGTATGCCAGTGCGTATCAATTGGACCTAAGAAATCATATCCTGCTATATGTTCACTTCTCCGCGCCGATTCAAAACAGTATTTGCGCACTCTGCGTTGCCATTCCGAGGAGTTTTTAAAATATAGCGGAGCTTTTTCAAGAACTCCCTTTTCCTCAAGATGCTTCTCAATTGATGAAAACATTTCCGTTTTTCCGATGCGGGTGTTCTTATACCTGTCCTTTACACTTAAATCCGCAAACGTTCCGTCTATACATATTTCGTGGGAAACGCGCGGCTTGTTGCCATAGACAGGGCTTCTTGCATCAAGCTCTGCAGGGTCACACCGAAGCGATTCATAGCTGTGTTGCTCTGTAGCATAGCTTGAGAACATATCCGAGAACTCGCCCACTCGCCGGAACCTGCGCGGATGATGCAAAAACGGCGTTGTTACAAGTTCTCTGTTCTGTTCCGGTTCTACAAAGAAATATTCAAGCCCGCGCATTGCGTTCATCGGAGAGAACATCGCATCTGTGTTTTTGTGAACAACGTCTGCACATTCAGAAAGATATTCAATAAAATCATCATCCATCTGAAGCTCATTACCGCAGCAATATATCACAGCACAGCTATGACGGCGACAAAAGCTGACTATTTCCTTCCACTCGGAAACAGTCGTATTATTCGGACATTCTATGTGTACAAGCATGCCAAGCTCATCTGCCGCCTGCATATATTCTTCTTCGGGAACATATGTGTGAAAGCGGATAAAATTAAACCCAAGCTTTTTAATCTTCTTTATGATACTGCGATAATACTTTTTATCATGATTCGGATGAACAGTATCCGGAAAATAGCAATGTTCGCATATCCCGCGCAGATAATACGGTCTTCCGTTGAGCGAAAAATGCGTTCCGTCTGCAAGAAGGCGGCGCACACCAAAAACATGTTGCAGGCTTGCTTTTCCGTCATTGATGCAGAGCGTGTAAAGCTTCGGTTTTTCCGGGCTCCAGCGTGCGAGGTCTGCTGTATCAAAGCAAAAGCTTTTCTCTGTCGTTTTTCCGCTTTTTATCACCTTTTCACCGTCACACACGCTCCATGCGAATGAACTTTCGCCTTCCACAAAAATTTCTGCGGTTATCTTCTCACAGTCATCCGACACAAAAAGCGCGACGTCACGGAGTGCCCCCATATATGCACGAAGCTCCACACTACCCGTTATTCCACCCGTACACTCATTTGCAGCACGCGAAGTAAGCCCCGAAACCGGTTCTTCCGCATAGCCACTCAAACGGTGGTTGGATACAGAAAGCTCTATCGTGTTTTCCCCTTCTTTGAGTACACCTTCGGGAAGCCTAATATCAAACGGAGTGCTATACCCTTCATGACGGGTTATATATTCGCCGTTTATCCACAATGACACGGAGTTCTGAACTCCTTCGAAATGTATCACGGCGGGCAATTTTTTCGCATCATAGAAAAATGTTCTTCTGTAAAAGAAATTTCCGCTTATATTTGGCAATGCCATATCCGGCGGATCACCGAATATCGGATATCTCTGTATGCCGTACTGTGGGTTGATTCTCAAATGCGAGAAGAACGGCGCTTTCGAAAAGCTTTCCGTCATGTCCTCCCAATATCCCGGAACCGCACTTCGCACAATACCCGAAAATTCACTCAGGTTAAGCTTTGCGTTTCCCCACGGACATTCTTTCCCAGTGTATTTTTCTTCTTTATATGCCATCTCCCACGTTCCGTCAAGAGAATATGCTTTATATTTCAAACCTATCACTCTTTCTGTCCTGTGTTTTTACCATGGAAGGTTCTCAATAATGCCTTCCCATGCTATATCCTCATACCACAAATGTTCTCCGGGAGAAATATACAGATTTGCCTTTCCCGGTGCGCCTGCCACTTCATATATGCGCTTTGCGGTTTCAATGGCTCGCTTTGATCCTTCTATCGGAAAAATCGGATCCTTCTGCCCTGCAATAGAAACAAGGGGACGCGGAGCAATAAGGCACGAGAGATCTGCCATCTCAAAGAAACGGAATGCATTCGGAATACAGTTACACGGACAGTGAAGAATGTCCAGAATTGAATCGCGGAATGTGCAGAAGGCATATCCGGGTGCGCACAGCTTTATGCGCTCATCATAGCAACCTGCATAAAACGCAGCTGTTCCACCACCAGAGCATCCTGTGACAAGAATCTTGTCCAGATCACACTGCGGAAAATTCACCATAAGATCTATTGCACAGCGTACATCCCAGATGCGTTCGCCTATAATCGTTCTGCCAAGCTGAAACGCGTTATATGCCGCAAAGCCGCAGTTGTGAAGCGTATCCTTAGGTTTTCTCTCTCCCATTGCGCGCTGTTCTATGCACAGTGCCATAAATCCCCGCTCGACCGCCTGAAGCCCCATCGCGTGATGGCGCGGCGGGATTTTTGAATCTTCCGTAAGCTTTTCACCGATAGAGTTGTGAAAACCGGTAGTATGTCCTTGCAGGCATATTGCAAGCGGATACTTTTCCTTTTTTGTATCAGGAATGAGAACATAACACGGAACATGAGCCGACGGTTCACTTTCAAAAACAAATCTGATAAGACGGTAGCCGTCCTTTTGTTCATCCCGCTCTATCTGCATTTTTAACTCACATGCATTTGCTTCAATTCTTTCCATTCCAAGAAGCTCCAAAAGCTTTTCACGCACCTTTTCGCGCCATGCTCCATAGTCTTTTGACGGGTCAAAACTGAGTTCCGGTTTCATCTTGTCAATAAGCACCTCATGACAACGATTTCCGTCTATCTTTACCATTTCTTTTTTCTCCTTCCGAATCTTAAAACTTTGCTGCCAGCATGTAAAAAACGTCTTCTGATCCATCTTGCCTTTAGTTTAACACTTCTGTAACAAAATGTCTTTGCACTTTTGTGACATGGTTTAACACTTTTTTGACATTTTGAAAATGCATACAGACGAAAAAATCCCGCAAGACAAGCCTTTTAAGGGCAGTCTTCGGGATTTTTTATTTTCTCTGCCAAAATTTGCATTTTTAAACCGTAGCTTAAGCAGAGCAATTTTTCATTTTACTCTGTTATATGCACTTTCATACGCTGCAAGAAGCTTATCCGCGCCCATTTCGTTGATTGTTG
>JAFQVE010000011.1 GCA_017408185.1 Oscillospiraceae bacterium
CCCGCGCCGTTCAATGACAGTATTCGGAATATTGATTTTAATATGATTTCATATATAGTGTTAAACGAAGTTGAAGCGGCTGAAATGTCGGGTTTTGAAGAACCTGAAAAAAGCCTTGAATATCTCGGATGCACATACCCCGACCTTCGGGTTGTGCTGACGCTCGGCGAGAACGGCTGTGTATATATGGACAGAGAACAAAAGCTCCGTCAGGCGGCATTCTCTGTTGACGTTGCCGACACAACTGCTGCAGGCGATACCTTCACCGGCTATTTTGCCGCCGGGCTTTCGCGCGGAGACGAGGTTTCAGATATACTCAAAACCGCGTCCGCAGCATCGGCAATTGCTGTGTCAAGAAGCGGTGCAGCGCCGTCCATTCCCGAAAGAGAAGAGGTTATGGCGGCACTCGAATATTTAAAAGTGAACAGTTCAAGCCGCAAAAACGAGAGCCTTCGCAAAAGAATTGATGAGTATATCGGGCAGAATTTGAAAACCGCCGCGCTTTCCGAGCTTGCCGGAATTTTGGGATATTCCTCAGTCTATACCGGTGAGCTGGTAAAAAAGCTTACAGGTAAAACCTTTGCAAAGCTTTTGCAGAGTAAACGGTGCGCTGTCGCAGCGGAGCTTCTTGTAAATTCCGATCTTTCCGTAAAAGAAATTATAGAAAGCGTAGGTTATGAAAACGAAAGCTTTTTCCGTGAGATTTTTAAAGAGAGGTACGGCAAAAAGCCGCTTGAATACAGGAAATCTGCAAGAGGAGAATAAAACGAGAGGGCGAAATTAATCGCCCTCTCAGTATAATCTTAATCTGCGTCGCTGTCTATATGTATTTTCGGCAAGCTCCAACGCTGTTTAGTTGCCAGTAATCGTATTGCAATCACCAAAAGCATTGCTGAAACCGAAGCCAAGGAAATATCATTAAAGTATTTTCTTAATACAAAATATAATAAGCTTCCGAGGATTGAAGCCAAGGCGTAAATGTGTTTTTTTAGAACATACGGTGTTGCATCGGTTAATATATCACGAAATATTCCGCCGCCAATACCGGTTATCATACCAATTACTGTAATAATAAAACAACTGTGAGAAAATTCATTTACATAACCAACCTCTGAGCCGATTACGGTAAATGCTGCCAATCCGATTGCATCAAAAAAATTATTGATATATTCTATTTTCATTTTGAAAACACTGAATTTTTTCCTGTTCATATAGGCGATTATGAAAACTACAATACCGGTAATCATTGCGATTAAAAAGATGGGAAAATCAGTAAATATGGCAGAGGGGATTTATACCCAACAAAATATCCCTTGCTATACCTCCGCCAACTGCCGTAATACAGCCTACAAATATAACACCGAATATATCCAGACCTGCACCGATTGCAACCAATGAACCGGATACTGCAAAAGCTACAGTGCCTATTATTTCCAATATTTTAATTATTTCAGCCATATATGTATGTTCCTTTTCTCCTTATGTTATGCCAAAAACTCACCGCCTTCTACGATGAGTTTTGGGATTTTGGGATTATTTCCCGCCGTTGATATGAGCGCAGACAAGATCGTCGATTGTGCTGCGTATTTCATCAAAATCAACCTTCGGGAGAAGATATGTCTGTTTACCTTCGGCTTCCGCCTCCCAGGAGGAAACACCGTCATCGCTTATGCGGATACGCCCCCGCGCGTGATAATTCCAGTACATTCCCGGGCGAACAGCTTCAAGCACAGCGCTGTGATCCCAGCTTTCTCTGCCGAGCTTGCAGCCCTCGGGGTGACACTCGTAAGCACGGCGTACAGGGTCATCCTTTGGCGCTTTGACAGCATAATCCTGCATGGATATACATTGCAGACCGATTTCAAAGCCGGAGAGAACAAGCTCCCCCGGCCATTCATCACATAAAAGCTTGGCAGAGGGTATGTCGTTTCTGATATTGTATTCGGGGATGATGGATGGGAACGACGCAGTGGGCTGAAAATGCCCGCCCATCGCAACGGTGCGCTTGATTTTTTTCTCAATCAGCTCCTTTCCGGAGAGAGGAGATATCTCGTCAGGGGTGCTTTGCAGCAGCATTGCCGCAGAGGTAAAATGCCCGACAATAACCAAGGTAACGCTGTTGTCCTCGGCTTCTGCCAGAGTCCGGCGCAGAACAGTCAGCGTATCAGGGGCACCCTTGTCGGTGCCGTAAGTATTTTCCGGGTATTTATTCGGAAATTCGCGGCAGAGGTTAGCGTCATAACGACCGGTCTGCTTTTCGATGCTATAATTAATCCCGATCGGAACCTCTCTACCGTGATAGGTATTTATAGCATCAATGCAGCCTGCCTTGAACGGGTTGCTGTAGCAGTGGGTGACGGAAAGCAGCTGCGCTTCACCGAGATCGCAAAGGCGGTGCAGCAGGGCAAGAGCACCTGCATCGTCGCAGTCTCCGCCGATGTCGGTATCAAATATGACGGATATTGGTTTCTTTCGTTCCATGAACAAGACCTCCAACGGTAAGTTTGTCTGAGATTTTTCATTATTATATAAGAAAAATGAAAAAAAGACAACAAGAAAAGCAAATCTCGATGTGAATGATACGGTTTTCTGACAAAACAGCTTGATTTGGGTCTGTTATTAAATGGGACGGCAGACACTTTCTGTATGTCTGCCGTTATTGAATGTTTCAGGATTTATTTTCTTGGTTCATCTCCAATTTTCCGTCAAGCCAGCCCCAATACCTGTTGCTGTAATACCTGCTTTTGTTTTCAATTGGGCGGTATTTCAGCTTGTGCTCGGTTGTTGTCATTCCGTAAACCTCTTGAAATGCAGTGCAGAGACGCGATTTATTGTGAAGTCCGACCTGCTTTGCAATTTCATTGA
>JAFQVE010000132.1 GCA_017408185.1 Oscillospiraceae bacterium
ATACGCTTCATCCATATACTTTATATCATATGCTGTCTGAGAATAAACGCCGTCAATAAGCACCTTTGCACTTTTGGAAGTAACCTCAAATGTTGCACCGTTCTCAGGGAACATAAAGGTCGTAAAACGTCCGAGTGCATTGCCGGACGCGATTTCGCGCCCAACCGCAATGTTGATAACGCTTCCTGACGCGCACTTCGCACTTCCGTCAAGAAGCATAATAACCGTACCGTTTTTCGCAGATATCTTATCTCCCGAACGTAGGGTTTTCGCCGTCATTGCGCGGGTAGAATAAAGATACCTTCCGCGACTTTGCAAATTGCGCAAAACTGCATCCGCAGTTGCCGCAATAAGCTCTTTTTCACCCGACGGAACAGATGCGGCACTCTTTGCCGCATTTACATATTTATTTTTGAAGGAAGACACGGATGACTCAATTCTGTTGCGTGCAGCTGAGATTACGCTTTCAAAAAATGTCCCGTCAACGTATGACTTTGAAACCACCGGGTCGGAGGACGAGCCCCCCTGCGCCGAGGTGACAAGAACAAGCGCAAAACACAGAACCGCCGCGAGAAACACCGCCGTTATTCTCCTCTTCATAGACCGGTTCTCCTTATTTTTCCTTTGAAATTTCGTAGCAAAGAATCTTCAAGCTGTCGGCAAAGTGAACGTTTTCTATCTCCACACCAAGCTCGGTTGCTGAAAGATCAACGTTCGTGAAATTCCATATGCCGCGCACGCCAAGCTCTGCAACCTTGCGCGCCATATCGCGTGCAAGCTCACGCGGCATTGTAAGCACAGCCACGTCAAACGGATTTTCATCAAATTTCTTTTCCATCTCGCTTATATCAAGAATCGGAACATCTCCGATTTTTGTGCCGATAAGCTCTGGGTTTACGTCAAAAGCCGCCGCAAGCTCAAAACCGCTTGTCTTGAAGCTGAAGTTATTTACAAGTGCGTGACCGAGATGTCCCACACCGATTATCGCGGCGGTGTGCTTCCTGTCAACGCCGATTATGGATGCAATCTCAGCAAGAAGGCTCTCCACATTATATCCGTAGCCTTGCTGCCCGAAACCTCCGAAGCAACTGAAATCCTGACGTACCTGAGATGCGGTAAACCCAAGATTATTTGCCAGAACACTTGAAGATACGCGGCTTACACCGCTGCGAGAAAGCTCCTTTAAGCATCTGTGATATTTCGGCAATCTTCGGATTACAAGCGGCGAAATATATCTCTCGCTCATACTAAATCTTCCTTTCTTTGGCAATACTGCCTATCATCTGTCAAGCTTTGACATAACATAGTCTGCAAACTCGGCACACGTTGCACCGTCCGCTCTTCCTGTTATCGTAAGCTTCTTCTCATCATACATACATGTATCGAGTGCCGAGGCAAGACGTTCAGACTTTTCAACCTCGCCGATATGCTCAAGAAGCATAACCGCCGCGCGAAGCATACTGCACGGATCTGCAAACTTATCTCTGCCCTCTGCAACCATACGCGGAGCAGAACCGTGGATAGCCTCAAACATTGCATAGCGCTTTCCTACGTTTGCGCTTCCTGCTGTTCCTACGCCGCCCTGGAATTCTGCAGCCTCATCGGTAAGGATGTCGCCGTAAAGGTTCGGAAGCACCATAACCTGGAAATCACGGCGGCGCTTCGTGTCAACAAGCTTTGCTGTCATGATGTCTATGTACCAGTCGTCAAAAGAAATTTCCGGATACTTTGCCGCAACCTTCTTGCAGGCATCAAGGAATTTTCCATCAGTAGTCTTGATAACGTTAGCCTTTGTAACTGCTGTTACGCGGCTCTTTCCCATCTTCTTTGCATAGGAAAAGGCAAGCTCTGCTATTCTGTCGCAGCCCTGGCTTGTAGCGACTGTAAAGTCTATCGCAAGGTCTTCCGTAACGTTGACACCCATACTTCCGACAGCATATCCGCCCTCAGTGTTCTCGCGGAAAAACATCCAGTCAATCCCCTCGCTCGGAACCTTTACCGGACGCATATTTGCAAAAAGGTCAAGCTCTTTTCTCATTGCAACGTTTGCGCTTTCGATGTTCGGCCACGGATCGCCGGCACGCGGAGTGGTTGTAGGCCCTTTCAGTATAACGTGACAAGCCTTTAGCTCTTCAAGAACATCATCCGGAATGGCCTTGTTTGCCGCAACACGGTTTTCGATTGTAAGTCCGTCAATTACGCGGAATTCAATCTTGCCGGCATCCACCTCTTCCTTTAAGAGATATTCAAGAACGCGATGCGCTTCCTTTGTAATAGCCGGACCGATGCCGTCACCGCCGCAAACACCGATAATAATCTTCGGGAGCGCGGCATAATCTATAAACTCGTTTTCCTTCTTCATTGCCTCAATACGCTTAAGCTGAAGTGCAATGATCTTTTCAAACTGCTTCATTGTGTTTTCCATTGTGACATTTCTCCTTCTCTATAAACGACGCGAAAGAAGCTTAAAATTCAAAACATTCTCCGCATTTTATCTCATACTACTAATTTTAAACTTTTTTTGTCGCTTTGTCAACTTTTACGCCGTTTTTTTTATACTTCTCACGCAATTTCGTCAAATTGCCAAATTTCAATTTTTCATAACTTTATTACAATTTGTATACCTTAAAAAAACAGGCTTTTTTTCCACCGTCAAAAAAACAATATTGTGAAATCTTTCACAGTTGTTTTTTTGAAATACGTTCCGATTTTTGGCAAAATCAGTGCTTTTCCGCCACTTAAATCAATAATTGAAATTGCCGTCGAAAAGGGTTAAAACCGCGCGTTTCGGTTTACGTAAATCGTTTCGGTAAATTGTTCTACAAATAGTTATCCACATTTTCCACAGGTTTTTCCACAGCCTGCAACTCAGCTGATATCAAGGCATTGCTCTTTTTTTACCATTTTTTATCAACTTCTGAAACGCAGTTTTCACATATCCGAAAAACAGCAAATTAGTTTACATAATTCTGTAAAATTATGTCTTTAAAAATCAATAGATAACGTTGCACGCGCATTCAGGTCGCTTCCTGCCGTGTTTTTGCGCAAAAACTCGAAATATGCTTGCGCACCTATCATTGCGGCATTGTCACCGCAAAGAGAAACGGGAGGAAAAAAAAGCTCGATTTTTGAACTTTTTGCCTCTTTTTGAAGTCTTGCACGCAGGAATGAATTGGCAGCAACTCCACCTGCAATTGCGATTTTATCTCTCCCATTAAGCTTCGCCGCAGCCATGCACCTCGGAACAATCGCATCGCACACAGCTTCACAGAAAGAGGCAGCAAGAGAGGGTTTGTCTATCTCCTCACCAAGCTGCTCGGCACGATGAGCAAGATTTATAACTGCGGTTTTGAGTCCGGAAAAGGACATATCAAACTCTGCACCGTCAATTTTCGCGCGCGGAAGCTTGTATTTATCCTTATCCCCCTGCTTTGCAAGCGCGTCAATTTTCGCGCCTCCCGGATATCCAATACTGAGCACGCGAGCGCACTTATCAAAAGCTTCACCTGCCGCATCATCACGCGTTGAACCTAAAATTTCAAAGCTTGTATAATCCTTCACATCAACCAAAAGCGTGTGTCCCCCCGATGCCACAAGGCAAAGAAACGGCGGTGTAAGCTCCGGAAATGCTATGTAATTCGCAGCAATGTGACCGCGGATATGATGCACCGGAATAAGCGGCTTATCAAGCGAAAAAGCAAGCGA
Source organism: Oscillospiraceae bacterium (assembly GCA_017408185.1). Next base: position 3,706 of record JAFQVE010000132.1, read on the forward strand.
CTTTGCAAAGCCGACACCGACAAGCAAAGCCCCGATAAGCCCCGGCGCGTACGTTACTGCCACGGCATCAATATCATTTTTTTCGATTCCGGCATCTGAAAAAGCCTTTTCCGTAAGCGCCGTGATGCACTCTATGTGCTTTCTTGACGCAATTTCCGGAACAACCCCTCCGTAAAGTGCGTGCATATCCGCCTGAGAGTATATTACATTTGAAAGCACACGCCGTCCGTCCTCCACTATTGCGGCAGCGGTTTCATCGCATGAGCTTTCTATCGCGAGTATTTTCACAGGATTTTAACCTTCCTTCTTTTATGTTATATTCCACGTCATTATATATGCATCCTCGGTAGGATTTGAATAAAACCGCGGGCGTCGCCCAAGATTTTCAAAGCCGAGCGACTCATAAAGAGCAATAGCCGCCGTGTTTCCGACGCGCACCTCGAGCGTTAAAAATGAAAACGCCATTTTTCTTGCCTTTTCCATCAGAGCACAAACAAGTGCCCGTCCGATCCCGCGTCGTCGCAGCTTCCCTGATACTGCAACATTTGTTATATATCCCTCATTTGCAGCATAATATAAACCTACATATCCGCAAATTTCACCGTCGTATTCCGCCACGAGAAAAACCGCGTTTTCTCTCTCCATTGTTTCCCGAATGGCATTCTCACTCCACGGAGCAGAAAAACACTCTCGTTCAAGTTCGGCAATGTGCGGAATATCGGAAATCTCTGCACTGCGCACCGTTATATTATTTCTTTGCATCATACCAAGTGTCTCCTACACCCGCCTCTGCAACAAGCGGAACAGAAAGCGCACAGGCGTTTTCCATTTCTTCTGTCAGTATCTTAGCGGCGTTCTCGGCATCTCCACGCGCTGCCTCTACAATAAGCTCGTCGTGAACCTGCAGGAGAAGCTTTGCCGAAAGCCCGCTCTCCGAGAGTCTTCGATGAGTGCGAAGCATTGCGATTTTTATGATATCTGCCGCCGTTCCCTGAATGGGTGCGTTAAGCGCAACGCGCTCTCCAAACGAGCGGAGATTGAAGTTCTTAGACTTTATCTCCGGAATATACCTGCGCCGTCCGAACATCGTCGTGACATATCCGTCGCGGCGGGCAGCTTCAACGATATTCTTCATATATTCACGGACACCGGAATAATGGTCAAGATATGCCTCAATATACCGTTTTGCCTCAGTGCGCGTCACACCGATATCCTCTGCAAGAGAAAACTCCGATATACCGTACACAATACCGAAATTAACCGCCTTTGAAACACGGCGCATTTCCGCCGTCACCTTCTCCGGTTCTACTCCAAACACCTGAGATGCTGTCTGCGTGTGGATGTCCTCACCCTCACGGAAGGCACGGCACATTTCTGCATCACCCGTTATATGTGCAAGAACACGAAGCTCAATCTGAGAATAGTCGGCATCTATAAAGCAGTGGTTCTCATCCGTCGGAACAAACATACGTCTGACCTCGCCGCCGAGCTCTGAACGTATCGGGATATTCTGCAAATTCGGGTCTGTGGAGCTTAATCTGCCTGTTGCCGTAACGGTCTGCTGAAAGGTTGTCCTTATCCTTCCGTCGCGTTCGGAAATAAAGCGCAGAAGTCCGTCGGCATAGGTAGATTTCAGCTTTGCATATTTTCTGTATTCAAGAATAAGCGGAATTATATCGTGCTTGTTACGAAGCTTCTCAAGCACTTCTGCATCGGTAGAATAACCTGTTTTCGTCTTTTTGACGGGCGGGATGCCAAGCCTTTCGAAAAGCACTTCACCAAGCTGTTTGGGTGATAAGATATTGAACTCCTCGCCGGAACATTCATATATCGCCTTTTCAAGAAGACTTATCTGCTCAGAAAGCTTATCGCCGAAATTTGAAAGCTCTTTTCCGTCAACACGTATTCCCTCGCGCTCCATATCAAGAAGGACATCCGTAAACGGAAGCTCGATATCAAAATACAAGCTTTCACAACCTTCGTTGCAAAGCTTTCTCCGCATTTCCTTCTCTATATACACGAGTGCCTCGGCACACACAAAAAGTGCAGATATCCCATCCTCGCTTCCGGTCAAAGGCGAAAAACACGCTCCGTCGCAAAGACGATCACAAGAGACATCAAGGTCACAGCCGAACATATGTGAAACTGATGTTAAGTCATATCTTTTTCGCGTAGCATCAAGAACGTACGCGCAAAGCGAGGTATCAAAGGTTACGTTCTCGCACACAATTTTCTCGCGGTGAAGAACAGTAGAAATATGTTTCTTATCA
>JAFQVE010000133.1 GCA_017408185.1 Oscillospiraceae bacterium
CTCTCTGTTACATTCCTTATATCATTATAGCAAATTTTTCGACATTTAAAAGGCATATAAAAAAATAAAAATCAACCGTGGGTTGATTTTTATGTGGAATCGCTACTTCTGTCGCTCTTCAATCTTTCCGTTGCGCACAAAGATTTCTTTATCGCAGACGGCGCGCGCAGCACTTCTGTGGGATATGCACACGCAGGTTTTATCGGGAAGCTTCATAATATTTTCAAGAACCTCGCGCTCTGTGGCTTCATCAAGTGCGCTTGTTGCCTCATCAAGAAGGAGAATGGGCGCACCGCAGAGAATTGCGCGGGCAATGGCAAGGCGTTGGATCTGCCCTTCGGAAAGTCCGCTTCCGCGCTCGCCAAGCACAGTGTCAAGTCCGTCGGGAAGCTCATCGAAGAACTTTGCCGAAGAAATACGGAGTGCTTCAAGGATTTCCGCATCTGCAGCATCTTCTTTTGCAAGGAGCATATTTTCGCGTATTGTACCGCTCATAAGCAGATTTCCCTGCGGAACATACGCAAAAAGAGAACGGGTGGATGTGTTTACGGGAATGTTTGTTCCGTCATCAAGATGTGCCGAAATTTCACCGCTCTGAGGTTTAAGTACACCCATAAGCATTTTTATCATCGTGCTTTTGCCGATACCGGAGATTCCGGAGATAAGCGTAAGCTCTCCTTTTTTTATTTCAATATTGGCATTGTCAAATACCGGGATGTCATCGTATGCAAATGTGATGCCGGAGAGGCTTATGTGAGAAAGATGTTTGTATACGGCGGCGGTATCCGCAGACGTGCCGTTTCCATCGTCCGGAAGGTCATAAAGCTCAAGCAGGCGTTCTGCTGAGGCGACAGCACTGTAATAACGCGAAAGGCTTCCGGAAAGACCGGCAAACGGAGCCTGAATCTGACCGATAAGCTGCATTATGGCAGTGAAATCACCGTAGCCAAAGCCTGCGGCACCGGTGAGAATTTTCCCTGCGCCCCAGAGCACAGCGTAGACATATCCGCAATTGATGATTGTGGAGAAGCCTGAGCTTGCACCGTTGGAGAAAAGTGCGCGTGTCATCTTCTTTTTATATTGCTTTTCAGCGCGCTCGCTCTCTCCGGTTTCTATGCGTTTTTCCATATTGAAGGCTTTTATTACAAGGAGATTTTCGCATGCCTCCTGAATAAATGAGCGAAGCTTTCCTCCTGCTTCCTGAACGGATTTGTGAGTTTTTTTCATAACGCCGCGGAATGAGCGGGCAAAAAGGAAAAGCGCAAGCCCGCCGCAGAGGATGATAATTGCAAAGGTACGGTCCACAAAGAAAACCGCAACGAGCGCACCTAAAAGCCGGGTTGCAAGACCGACAACATTCGGAATGAGAGTGGAGACATTGTCGCTTACAACGGAGACATCGTTGAAAAGACGGTTTAAAACCTCACCGCTGTGGTATTTTGACACCGAGGTGTATTCTTTTTTCAGAAGTTTTGAAAAAACGCTTTTGCGAAATGAGATATCAAGGCGTGCCGTTGTGCGTGCCGCTAAAAGCTGAACCGAGAAAGACAGAAGTATCTGAAACGCAACAACTGCTATGAAAATAACGGACGCGCTGCGAACACCTGTCATATCTCCTGCTACGGCACAGTTTATGACATTTCGCATTGCAAGCGCGAAATAGACGGACAGAGCGGCAGATGCGGCGTTGAGAAGCGTCACAAGCAGCATCCACGGCATCTCTTTCTTTGAGGTTTGCGCCATAAAGCGCAGTGTCCTGCCGTGCTTCAAGAAAATCAGTCCTTTCATTGACCGAAAAACAGTTTTTTCTATTTATAATATTAACATATTAAAAAAAATAAGTCAAATTATATAAGCTTTAAAAGCAAAATTTCCCCGGAATAAACTTTGCCTGTTCTGCGCAAGATAATTTTGCACAAAAAAGTAAGGAGGTTTTTTACAAATGAACGAAAATGTAAACAAAAGTATTCAGTGCTGTGTCACATCCTGCAAGCATCACTGCTCGGGCGTTGACTATTGCTCACTCGACAAAATCCATGTCGGAACTCACGAGAAGAATCCGACGCAGGATCAGTGCACTGACTGTCAGTCCTTCGTAATGAAGAACAGCTGCTGCTAAAAGAGCAGAAAAGGAAAAGATGTCAAAAGCCGGCGGCTTTTGACATCTTTTTTAGAATTAAATTACAGATTATTTTCTTCTGCAATAATATTTTTCAGTCTTGCTTCGCAGAAATCAAGGAACTTCGGGAACAGAGCTTCGTCGATGAATTGATTTTCTCCTGTTTCAAGAAGTACTTTTGACTTTTCCTCCGTGTCATTGTTCCAGGTGTGGTTTGCCATAAACACGTCAACTTTCTCGCTGCGCAGACGGTTTAGCGAGTTAAAATAATCGCTGCGGGCATTCTCATATTCGAAGGTGTTTTTGCGGAGTGTATTTGCACCGGCACCGCCGAAGGTTCCTACGCGGTATGTTTTCCCGCCGTCCGTGACATCGAAAAACATTGAAATTGTGCCTTTTGTATGACCGGGAGTTTCAACAAAGCGGATGCTTGTATTTCCGAGTGAGAGTACATCTCCGTCTTTTACCGTTATGTCTGCGGTGAAATATTTTTTCGCGGCTTCAAAATCGTCTTTTCCGATTAAGGTTTTCGCTCCGGATAATCCGGCAAGCTCTGCTGTGCCTGCTGTGTGATCCCAATGCCAGTGAGTGTTGATTATATATTTGATATCCTTAGGGTTAAAGCCGAGCGTGTGAATAGAGTGGACAACAAGGTAAAGCGTGTTTGCATATCCGGTGTCGATAAGAATAAGCCCGTCGCCTGTATCAATAAGATGTGAGCAAGCCTGATAGGTTCCGACATAATAAAGATTGCCGATCATTTTAAACGGGCGCATTTCGCCCTCATAACCATTGAGTTTTTTTCTTGGAAACATTTTTCTTCTACCTTTCAAAAATTTTTGTTTTATTTATATATTCGCGGAAGGCTTTCATATAACTGAAGGAATATGCATCTTTTTTTCGCACAAGGCTTACTTCCGCGTATATTGCCTCTTTTAACGTTATTGCGTGAAGACTTGTATTGCGTTCTATAAGTCTTCTGAATAAAAAGCCGACTGCCGCACCGCTTGATATTATAGTTTCAATTGTGGAAAGCTGCTCGGTCTGAAGCAGTATATTCGGCACGACTCCTGAAGCAGAGAACCAGCGCTTGATTTCCTCTGTCTGATAAAAACCGTTTTTGTACAGAACGAGAGGAACACCGCGCAAGTCAGATGCCTTAATTTCTTCTTTCTTTTGCAACGGATGGTCTTTTGCGGCACAGCAGGCAATTTCAAGCGTTCCGAGCTTTTCCGATACAAGATTTTTCTCGATGGGCTTGTTGTGTGGAAGAAAAATCATATCAAGAAAGCCGTCAGAAAGGCGGCGCGAAAGCTCAAAGCTTCCGCTCTCGCTGATTTCAAGCGACAGGGCGGGATTGTTTTTCGCAAAATCGTTATATATTCCGGGAAGAACAAGCGAGCCGATCATCGGGGGAACACCGAGGCGCAAAAGATTGCGCTTATTGCCGAGCTCATTCATAACGCGTTCTGCGGTATCGGCACGGGAAAGCAGGTCTCCGCACATTTCAAAAAGCTTTTCACCGGCTTCCGTGAGCGACATCCCACGATGGTGACGGAAGAACAGCGTAACGCCGAATTCGTCTTCAAGATCTTTGATTGCGTTTGAGAGAGAAGGCTGCGATATATGGAGATATTCTGCCGCGGCAGACACGCTTTGATATACACAGACAGCATGAAAATATTTCAACTGAACAAGATTCATTGCCTCACCTCGCTTTATTTATAATTATATAGCATATAACTATAATTGTCAATAAAATATATATTTCACAAATGGACTGCACCGTGATATTATTATAGTAATATATTGTATTTCGGAGGTTTTTACATATGAACACACATAAGATAGCGGTTATTGCCGGAGACGGAATAGGCCCCGAGGTCATCACGGAGGGTATAAGAGTTCTTGATGAAGCGGCGCGGCTTGACGGTGGATTCAGGTTTGAATTTACGCATTTTCCGTGGGGATGCGAATATTACCGCGAAACGGGACGGATGATGGCGGAGAACGGCATAGAGACACTTTCTGCGTTTGATGCGATTTTTCTTGGTGCGGTGGGCACGCCGGGAGTTCCGGACCATATCTCGCTGTGGGATCTTCTTCTCGTCATAAGAAAAAGCTTTGACCAGTATATCAATCTTCGTCCGGTAAAGCTCCTTCGCGGCGCTCCGTGTCCGCTGAAGGGTGTGGAAACCCGGGACGTTGATATGACCTTTGTTCGTGAAAACACTGAGGGCGAATACGCCGGTAGCGGCAGCTGGTTGTTCAAGGGTAAGGAAAACGAGGTTGTAATACAGGACGGAGTGTTCTCACGCAAGGGCTGCGAGCGCGTTATACGCTATGCCTATGAGCTTGCAAAGGCACAGGGAAAGACACTTACCAGCATAAGTAAGGCAAATGCACTCAATTATTCCATGGTATTCTGGGATCAGATATTTGAGGAAGTCGGACGTGAGTATCCCGAGGTTAAGACATACTCTTATCTTGTTGATGCGGCAAGTATGTTTATGATAAAGGACCCCGCACGCTTTGAGATCGTTGTAACATCAAATCTTTTCGGTGATATTCTTACAGATCTCGGTGCGGCAATTGCAGGTGGCATGGGACTTGCAGCGGGCGCAAACCTTAATCCCGAAAGGAAGTTTCCGTCAATGTTTGAGCCGATACACGGCTCGGCACCTGATATTGCCGGAATGAAAAAATCAAATCCGCTTGCAACCGTGTGGTCGGCAAGCCAGATGCTGGACTTTTTCGGTCACGAGGATTGGGGGAAAATTCTTATCGAATGTATCGAGGATGTTCTTACCGAGGCGAAGGTGCTTACACCGGACCTTGGCGGAAGCGCGAATACAACAGAGGTGGCGGATGAAGTAATCCGAAAGATGAGAGAATACAAGAGATAAAATGAAGAGGGATTGCAGCGAAATAAATTTGCTGCAATCCCTCTTCATTTAATCTGTACATTCCTTCTTGCGCTTTTTTCTGCGTTTGTTTCCGTCGATGTCCTCTCCGCGGATGAGAAGATAGAACGGCGGCATCATAAACATTGTGAGAATAGTTGAAGCAACAAGGCCTCCGATAATAATTATGCTCATACCCTTCATCATATTCATACCGCTGTCGGTGGAGAAAAGCATCGGGAACATTGAGATAACTGTTGTAAGCGTAGTCATAAGAATAGGACGCAGGCGCGTTTCTCCGGCTGAAATCAGTGCCTCTCCGAGCGGGAGCGTTTTTCGCAGCTCGTTTGTGGCATCCACAAGAAGAATACCGTTGTTTACGACTATGCCGAACAGGACAAGAAAGCCCATAAGGTCTATCATACTGAGCTGTCCCTCGGCGATGAATGCAAGAGCAAAAGAACCGATAAGACTGAACGGTATGCACATCATAACCATAAGAGAGAGCTTTGGTGAGTCAAACTGAATTGCCATAACGAGGAAAACGAGGAATATGGCGGTCAGAAGAGTTGATGTCATCTGTGATGTTTCTTCTGAGGTCACTTTATCCATTGCGCTTACACCTTTTGAAACGCCCTCGGGAAGAGTGAGTGCCTTGAAACCCTGATTTGCTTCTTTTGCAACGGTTGCCTTGTCTTTTTCAGAGGTGGTAGCAGTTATTGTTGTTACGAAGCTTCCGTCCTGACGCGAAATTGCGGGAAGCGTGGTGGTGTATTCAACGCTTGCGATATCTCCGAGAGATATCCATGTGCCCGCTGCTGTGGCAATCGGGTGTCCCAAAAGGGCGGAGATATCATCGTACATACCCTCGGGATATTCGAGAATAACGTCATATTCTTTGTCATCATAATCTATGGTGCATGCAGTCATACCATTCAGCATATAGCTGACCTGCATTGCAACCGATGCCTGAGACATCCCTTTTGAAAGAGCTTTTTGTTCATCTATTATAAGCTTGCCCTGAACGCGGCTCTGATTAAATTCGTTGTCGATGCTGATAACTCCGGGAATGGAAGCCATCATCTCCTCAACCGTTGCCGCACCTTCGCGTAAGGAGGAAAGTGCATCGGCGGCAAGCGTTATGTCAACGGTATTTCCGGAGGTCATCATACTTCCCATACCTCCGGAGCCTGTTGGGGTGACTTCGATATCCATATCAACCGCATTTGCATATTTGCGGGTGTATTCTTCAACGGCTTCTTCGCTTCCTCGCGGACAGTTGTCAATGCTGTACGCTGTGAACGAAGCCGTATTTCCGGAGATATCAAGCGTTACGCTTTCAAAGTATGTGTCTTCCATAAGTGTTTTTTCAAGCTCGCGTACCTTTTCGTCTATGACCTCAAGCTTTGTTCCGGCGCGGAAGGACGCATTCAAATTTATGCTTCCGTCGTAATCGCTCGGGAAGAGAACAAAGCTCATCTGTGAGAGAAGGAAAAACGACAGGAAAAGAATTGCCACAGCGGCAACTATAACGCGGCCGGGACGGCGGAGAAGGCGCGGCAGTGTTTTGCGGTAAGAGGTCTTCATTTTTCCGAGAAGCCTGTTTATCGGAAGCTCCTGTTTTGCGCGCGGCTTTACAAGAGAAAAGATAAGAGGAACAATTGTTACTGCACACAGCAGAGAGGAAAGCATGGTGAGTGCAATAGTCCAGCTCAGCGGTGTTGACATCTGTCCGGACATACCGTCTGCCATTGCAAGGGGAACATAAACAACAACGGTTGTAAGCGTTCCGGCAATTACGGACATAAGCACCTCACGCGTACCCTCAAGCGCGGCATCATGGAAACCAAGCCCGCGTTCATTTGCGCGGAAGCAGCTTTCTATAACGACGATAGCGTTGTCCACTATCATTCCTATTGCTATAACAAGCGATGTGCCGGTAACAAGGTCAAAGGAGAAACCCATCTGACCGAGAAGAATGACAGCAAGAAAAACCGAGAGCGGCATGCTGCAGCCGACGATGAGACAGGATCTCCATTCGCCGAAGAACAGGAGAAGAACGAGCATCGTGAGAATAACTCCGATTGCAAGCGTTTTTATAACCTCTGAGATGGAATCGAGAATGTTTTCGGCTTCAGAGTAAATAATTTCGAAATCGACGATTCCGTCGGAATAGTCATTGAGAATTTTTTCGACCTCACGGCATACGGAAACCGCATCTGCGCTGTTGGCTTTTGTGACGGTGAGAAGCACGCTGTCATGACCGTTGTGGCGGCTTATGCTGTCGGCGTCCTTCTGATAAAGGTTGATGAAGGAGGTTACGTCACTAAGGTGTATCATCTGCCCTCTTGCCGTCTGAATGGGAATGTTGCGTATGTTCTGTGTGCTTATATCAACATTACCCGATGCGGAAAGTGCAACATCCTGAGTACCGATTGTGACGCTTCCGACAGGCATATCAAAATCTGCCGCTGCGATTGCGCCGCCGATTGCGGCTATAGAGAGACCGTATTGGTTAAGCTTTGCTTCATCGAGAACTATGCGGAGATATTCATCTCTTGTTCCGGAAAGATCGGTTTTTGCAACGCCGCCGATATTTTTAATCTCGGGAACAACAGTGTTTTCCAGATATTCCTGTATGTTTTCATCGTTGAGCGCGTTGGCGGAAATCATCATCGTTCCCTGTGTAAGCATACCTATTTCCATAATGGTTGGATCGTTGCAGCCATCGGGAAGATCCATATTATCGAGGCTGTTTTTCAGATCCATATACGCATCATCAAGGTCGACGCCGTAGTTATATTGGATTTGAACTAAAGTGTAGTTGTCATATGTAACGGAGTTTATAGTGTTTACGTCCGAAAGAACCTCGCAGGTATCCTCGACCGGTTCGGTAACAAGGCGCTCTATGCTGTCTGCGTCCGTTCCCGGCCAGGTAATCATAACCAGCTCCATCGGCATTTCCATATCAGGCATATATCCAAGCGGCATTCCCGCAATGGATGAGATACCGAATACAAGAACGGCAAGGACTATCATACAAACAGAAACCGGACGGCGCAAAACTGTCTGAATCAATTTCATTGTGAAGCCTCCCCGCCGGTGTCGGAACTGCCTTCCGGTTGATTTACAATATTGAGCGGAGAACCGTTTTTAAGCGTTTCTGACCAGCTTGTTATAATGATATCCCCGTCGGAAAGGCCTCCGGAAATTGCGGTCTGTTCCTTGGTGTAAAGAGAAACCGAAACATCCGTGCGCCGGGCAGTGTTGTCGCTGACGGTGTAAACATAAGCTGTTCCGTTGTCAAAATAAAGCGCATCTGACGGAACGATAATTGAGTTTTCGGCATTGTCTGAAATTGTGGTAACCGAGACGGAAAGCCCGTCGGGAAGCTCTTTCGCATCATTGATAAGTGCTTTTATGCGGAACAGCCCTGTCTGTGGGTCAACAATCCCGCTGATTTCACTTACTGTACCGGAATATTCTGCGTTTCTTGCGGAAACCGTTACAGCCTGGCCGACCGCAATATTTTTCATAACCTCATCGGTGACGTAAAAGGTAACCGTTTTATTGTCTGCATTTGAAATGACGAAGGCAACGGTGCCGGATGGGGTGAAATTATCGGAAATGACGTTTACAGACTCTACGGTACCGGATATCGGAGAAGTGATGCGGTACAGGGAGAGCTGATATTCGGCGGAAGCCACGCCGACCTCTGCAGCCTGAACCCCTGCCTCTGCAGCTTCTACGCCTGCACGGGCAGATTCGATATTCGCCGCTGTTGCGCTGAGGCTGTTTTTTGCGGCATCAAGCCCTGCTTTTGCAGTGTTGTATGCCTGCAGTGCCTGGTCAACCTCAAGGCGGGAAGCGGCGCCTATATCAAAAAGCGCTTTTGTTGCTTCGTAATTTTCCTTGGCTGTGCGTACCTGATCTTCGATTATCGACATATCCTCACCGCCGTGATTTGCGACGGCGCTGTCATAGCCTTTCTGTGCGCTGTTATATCCCTCGCGTGCGCTGCCGAGGCTTGCTTTGGCGCTTTCATAGCTTGCAAGCGCACTTTGGAGCGTAAGGCTTGCGCTTTCATCATCAAAGCTGCACAGTAAATCACCTGCGGATACCGTGTCGCCCATAGAAACGGCAACGTGTTCTACTGTGCCGGAAACAAGGGAAACAACGCTTGCCGTACCTTCGGCAGAGACGGTTCCGATGTATGTGCTGCTTGCAGACAGAGATCCGCGCGATACCGCAGAGGTTTCGACAGAAACTGTTGTATCCATCATTTGGGGCTCATCCTTCGAGCATCCGGCA
>JAFQVE010000134.1 GCA_017408185.1 Oscillospiraceae bacterium
CGTCTCGGCGCAAACGAAGCGCCTCCCGCTGTTGTGTCCATATTTCTGGGTGATGAGTTAAACGCCGTTCTCGAAGCTATTGAAACCGATACACCTTATAAGGACATTGTAAAGACTCAGATGAAACTCGGGGTTGACGTGCTTCCTAAGTTCAACCGTGATACGACCGACCGCAACAGAACCTCTCCTTTTGCTTTTACCGGCAATAAGTTTGAGTTCCGTATGCTCGGCTCATCAAACAGTATTGCCTGCGCAAACATCATGCTGAACAGCGCAGTTGCCGAGTCGCTCAGGGTTTACGCCGACAGATTGGAAGGTGTGGAGGATTTTGAAACTGCGCTCTATGATACGATTCAGGAAACCATAAAAAAGCACAAGCATATCATCTTCAACGGCAATGGCTATGAGGAAAACTGGGTCAGGGAAGCGGTCGAAAAGCGCGGACTTCTCAACTACCGTACAACCGCTGACTGTATGCCGCATCTGCTCGATAAGAAGAATGTGGATATGCTTACCTCTCACGGGGTATTCACCGAAGCAGAGCTTAAATCCAGATATGAAATTATGCTGGAGAATTATTGTAAGACAGTTGTGATTGAAGCAAGCACGATGGTCGATATGGCAAAAACTCAGATTGCTCCGTCAATCGAAGCTTATTCCGCTGACGTTGCGAGGGCTGCTGCCGCAAAGAAGGCGCTCGACTCTGCCCTTGCCTGCAGCTATGAGATAAATATTGTAAGAAAACTTTCTGCTCTGACCGACCGTATTGCTTCCAAGGCGGATGAATTGGAGGCGGCAATTATTTCTCTGGATAAGGCAGAAGACATCGGAGCCGAATCGGTTATGATTCGTGATACGGTACTTGGTCTGATGGGAGAACTGAGAGTCGCCTGCGACGAAGCGGAAACTCTTACGGCAAAGACCTATTGGCCGATGCCTACATATGCAGACCTGTTGTTTGGCGTGAAATAAAGTGAGAAAATATCGGATTGCGGTAAATAAACACGGAACTTAAACTTGTTTCAAAATATTTTGTTAAGCGGTTGACAAAGTGTTCAAAGTAGAGTATAATATTCGGGTAAAAGGCAAAGGCGTCTTGAGTTACAAACTCTGAGAGTCTTTGCCTCTTTTTTTAGGCAACTGAATACTATATAAGGCAATGGTGTCTTTAATGTTTACGCATTAAAGCATCATTGCCTTTTTTATTTTCAAAGCTGCAAAGAATAATTGGAGGTACACAGAGATGACTAAGAAAGAGCAACTTTATGAAGGAAAAGCAAAAAAAGTATTTGCCACCGATGCCCCGGAGCTTCTTATTGTTTCCTACAAGGATGATGCGACAGCATTCAACGGACTCAAGAAAGGAATAATTGCCGGCAAAGGTGCTATCAACAACCGAATGAGCAATCTGCTGATGCAGCGTCTTGAAAAGGCCGGTATTCCCACGCATTTTGTGGAAGAACTAAATGACCGTGAAACGCTTGTAAAGAAAGTGTCCATCGTACCTCTTGAAGTTATTATCCGCAACATTGCCGCCGGCTCTTTTTCCGTACGCTATGGTGTGGAGGAAGGCTTTGTGTTTGAAACACCCACCATCGAATTTTCATATAAAAACGATGAGCTTGGCGATCCGCTGATGGATGAATATCATGCTGTTGCGATGAAACTGGCAACCAAAGAAGAAATTGAGACCATAAAGAAATATGCTTTCGGTGTCAATGAACAGTTGAAAGCGTTTTGGGCAGAGTGCGGTGTAACTTTGGTAGATTTCAAATTAGAGTTCGGGAAACTTTCCGATGGTACAATCGTACTTGCTGATGAAATCAGCCCCGATACCTGCAGACTGTGGGACAGCGAGACAGGAGAAAAACTGGATAAAGACAGATTCCGTCGTGATCTTGGCGGAGTGGAAGATGCTTATGCGGAAGTGATGAAGCGTCTTGGTGAACATATATAACGGAGGTGTGATTATGGCAAACTGCGCAATCGCAGGTATCAACTGGGGCGATGAAGGAAAAGGCCGAATGGTCGATTTGCTCACAGAAAATTATGATGTAGTCGTTCGTTTTCAGGGCGGCGGCAATGCAGGACATACGGTTATCAACGAAAAAGGAAAGTTTGCGCTTCATCTTCTGCCTTCGGGTATTTTCAGAAGCGGCGTTGTCAATATTCTGGGCAACGGCGTAGCTGTGGATCCTGAAAACCTCTGGAAGGAAATGCAGGATGTAATGGAAAAGGGGGTTGAAATTACTCCCGATAACTTAAAAATCAGCGACCGTGCATCTCTTTTACTCCCCTGGCACAGGGATATGGATGAGCTTGAGGAAATGCGCCTTGCTGATAAAAAATATGGTTCAACCAAACAAGGCATCGCTCCGTTTTATTCGGATAAATACCAGAAGAAAACCGTTCTGGCGGGTGAGCTGTTCTATCCCGAGGAACTGAAAGCTCATCTTGCAGATCTTATGGAGTGGAAAAACCTGACGCTTACACAGGTGTACGGGGCAAAGCCGTATACGATGGAAATGCTTGATGAATGGATCGAAGCCTGCTGTGAGAAGATCAAGCCTTATGTATTTGATACCGGCGCATTTTTGAAAGAAGCACAGGCAAACGGCAAGAATATCCTTTTTGAAGCGCAGCTTGGGGCCCTCAGAGATCTGGATTATGGCATTTATCCTTATACGACATCATCCAACACAATGGCGGCCTACGCTCCCATCGGCTCCGGACTTCCGAGTGCAAAGATAGACGATGTGATTGGCGTGGTAAAGGCTTACTCCACCTGTGTCGGTGAAGGACCGTTTGTATGTGAAATGTTCGGTGACGAGGCCGAAGAGCTTCGCAAAAACGGATTTGAATACGGGGCAAAAACCGGCAGGCCTCGCCGAGTCGGGCCCATTGATATTGTGGCAACACGGTACGGCGTCGAGATTCAGGCGGCAACGGCGATTGCTCTCACCAAGCTGGATGTACTGTCCTATATGGATAAAATTCCCGTTTGCACCCATTATCTGCTGAACGGTGAGCAAACAGACCGTTTCCCGTTCCCATCCGCGCTGAAAAATGCAAAGCCGGTCATCGAATACTTTGATGGCTGGAGGTGCGACATCTCCGGTGCGCGCTGCTGGGATGATCTTCCTGAAGCGGCACAGGAATATGTGACCTTTATAGAAAAACAAATCGGC
>JAFQVE010000135.1 GCA_017408185.1 Oscillospiraceae bacterium
ACGCGGAATTCCCTCTCCCGGAATCATATTATAGAGCTCATCCTGCCTTGAGAGATATCTGTCAGCAGCCTTTATAACGCTCTTGTATTCGTCATTTGCCCAGCTGTATTTTGAGATATTCTCGCGGGCCGCAGCGACCATTTCATCTGTATAATATGTTCTCGAAACCTTACCTTCACGGACAGAGACCGTGCGTGTCACGCTCTTTTCCAAACCGTTGTGGATAATTGTCAGAGTGATATCTGCGGTTCCAATGCCATGAGGAGCAACGAAGCCATCCGCCGTGACACTCGCAACCGATGAATCGGAGCTCTCCCATATAATTTCAGCTTCACTAAGGTCAAGTTCTCTGCCTGCGGCATTTTTGCCTATTGCAGAAAGCTGTGTTCCCGCTGCACCTGCGCTCATCACGAACGAAGCACTCTTTATCTCTGCCGTTGAAAGAACATTGTCGTCAGCTACCGCTGCGGCGACATTAACGCCTACTGTATGCGAAATCTCATCGTCGCCCGATGACACTCTTATGATTATTTCAGTATCACCTGCCGCAGCTGCAACAAGCTCACCCGTTGAAGATATCGAAGCAATATTGGAATCAACGCTCTCATATTCAAACGAAATAAGCTTATCAACACTTCCGTCAGCAGATTTCTCGCCTGCATAGGTGAAGCCATCAGAAGTTGTTACAGATGCACCTATATTCATTTTCTCGCCGACTGTGATTGCAAGAGACTCCGGTGCATTGATTCTTTCCATTGCCGGAAGCTCGTTGAGCGCACGGAAACGAAGCTCTTTAAGAATCTGCTGAGCACCATACGGTCCGCGCTTGAGAGCACGGAAGATGAATTCGTGCTCACCTGCAGTGAGATATACCGAGCGAAGGTTTTCGCGCACTGCACTCTGATTCATACCTTCCCAGTCTACCGTACCGAGATATGTGTTATCGACAAACACACTTCCCTCTGTTGCACTGTAGCCGCCGAGACCGATATGGAGGACAATCTGATAATATCCCGTGTATGGAACATTAACGCGCATTACCATATCGCTGTTTGCCGCGCTTGTATTTCCGTTGAGTCCCATTGTGTCAAAGACAGAGCTTGCTACGGTTGACTGTGATTTTTTAAGATCAAGCTCCCATCCGTCAACCTCTATCTGAACCTTGGAAGGCTTCGATTCGCTTGCCTTACGGAAGTCAATCGAGAAATCGCGGAGATCAGTTTCAGAAACCGATACCTCGATTTCATTCGTTTCGACAGTTGCTCCGTTAAGGGTTATCTTAGCTTTAACTTTTGCTGATGCACCGAAAATCTCACCGAATATGTATCCGTCTTCACTTACCGTTACGCCGCCTACCGGATCACATTCGACAATCCATTCAATATCCGCCGCTGCCAAATCTGCGGCAAAGCCTTTTTCTGTAAGTCCTGCAAGGGCAAGCTTTTCATCGCGAAGATATCCGACCTTCGGACACTCAGTCAGAGTTGCAGAGACTATCGGACTTGAATCTGTAACTGTAATTTCAGCAATCGCCTGCGCTCCGAATTTTCCAAGCAGGAAGTTGACTTCAACTCTTCCCTTGCCTGCACCAAGTGCAGCTACCTCTCCGCTTTCCTTATCAACTGTCAGGATATCGGGAGTGAGGGATTTATAGGTTATTGTTCCGCTTGACATATCGGCAACGGAGCCGTCCGACATATATCCGACAGGAACAATCTTCGTTTTTCCTCCTGCCTCAACAGTGTCAGATTCTCCATATGCCTCTGCATAGAGAAGCCTCATATCAAAACCTGAGGTAGTCAATGTCGATTTGCCGATTCTGGTTATTCCGTTGAGCGTTATCTCGGAAAATACATCTGCATTTCCGTTTTTGCCGCCGAGCTTAACCGCTGCATTTCCGATTCCGTGACTGATTCCTTGACCGCTTCCGGTATCTGCTTTTTCAATAGTCTGATTTCCGAAATCGGAAACAACATTCTTATCACTTGCTGAAAGCTTTACATCATTTGCCTCAAACGTTCCGCCGAGTGAAATGTATGATCCTGTCGAGGTATAGGGTTTTGATTTTACAAAAATACCGTTTGCATTCGAAGCGGTTGTCTCGCCTTCAATGCTTACCTCAACGCCTGCGAAACCGACTTCGCGAATCTCGAAATCATCGAACCACATTATGCCCTTATGTCCGTCGCGGTTGTAATCGCCTGCGCGCGGACGCGGACCGAAGCGCGGTGTTATATAAAGCGCTTCAAGCCCCGGAGCTTCCATCGGTCCGGGAACCGGGAGAACTACCTCTACCCAGTCAGAATATATTTCTCTCCAGCCTGCTGCCTGAGAAATTTCGACTGAACGCCCGGAATTTACGGGAATATCCGAGCCGGTCTGTCCTGTCGGGTTGCTATAAGTATAATAATCAAGATAAAGAAGAAGATCTTCGCCTCCCGGAGGATTCTCATAATCTATCTTCATTTTGAAAGAGAGCTCATAAAGTCTTCCCGGCTCTGCTTTAACGCGGTCACTTCCCGGAATGAGGTTAATCGAATCGGGAACACCGCCGATAGATTTTCCGTCAAGTGCTACTGCAAGAGCACGGTTTTCCGGATTTTCCGACGTCGGAGCTTTATTTATTCCAAGACGCATAAACTTCGGCTCACCGACAAGCTCATCCTGACGCGGCCAATTCCAAACCCAAAGGTCGCTTTCAAAATCAGGATTCTTATCTGCCATAAGGTTTTTACCTGTCGGTGCGACAAGAAGCTCATATTCTTTGGATATCTTCGTTCCGTCATAATTTACATTTACTGTTATTGTTGTCGTGCCGTTTGAAAGAGCCTCGATTTCGCCCGATTCCGAAACGGTTGCAACGGCACTGTCGCTTGAAGAATATGTGACAGTGAGTTTGCTCTCATCTATCTCATCGAGCGGAACATCGTTTGCATCAAAAAGCTCATATGCAATCTGACGTTTTGTGTATAGCGCCATCGGGTCTCCTTCTTCAAGACCTTTAAGCGAAAGCTCAAGCTTTTCAGGCTCGCCCGGTACGCAGAAGAGGCGAATTCCCTCAAGATGTATCTCCTGATACTTAACAGCATCGCCGGTCGTTGTCGAATTTATCGAAAGTGATTTCTCATCGCCAAAGAAGATGATAAAGTATTCGCCAGCGCGAGGGACTTCAACTTCGCACACTTTCTTATATCCCGTGAAGCTTTCCGAGAAATCAAAATGTGCAACAGGCTCATTTGCAGCCATAAGCGCATACATCTGATTGACACCTGTCACCGTCCCGTTATCTCTGATAAAGTATATCGCAGAGGCAACTCCGTGTGCTACGGCACTTGTGTCTAACATTAGTCTGTATTTTCCTTTGTGCGGCACATTGAGTCGCAGTGCCATAAAGGTACCGCTTGATGTGTTACCGTAGCCGTCAACAGGATAGTTGAGGAAAAGGTCGTTCGTCTTCTTCTGAATTCTGATTCCGCCCGGGCTCTTTTCGAACGCAACATCCCACGGGTCGGTGATGTCAAAATTCATAATGTTCCACGCGGGAACCGTCTGCTCGTTCTTGTCAATAACTGCAGTTGCATTGCGGTTCATAAGCTTAAGATTTACAATAAGACCGCCGCTTGCGTTTCTTGCATATGTTCCGTTTGAATATTTTGCAGAATCGGTTGTCTGCGGAAGCTTGTCACCGGAAAGCGCATCCCACGTTGTTCTGTATTCGAGCATTACACCGCCGTTGCCCGCATCATATGCCATAACATCGATGTCGATTGTTGCGGAGACATCGCCGACCGATGCAGTAATTGTTACCTTGCCTTCCGCTACGCCTGTTACAACGCCTTTATCCGAGACGGTTGCAATGCCGTTATCAGAGCTTTTATAAGTTATATCATCGGCAATTTCAGCTGCACCGCTGAGCGAATATTTTCCGATTGCCGTGATTGTTGCGGTATTTCCCGCTTCTATGAGAGTTTCGTCTGCAGAGAGAGAAATTGATTCGAGCTTATCAACATCATCGCCCTCTTCAAACGGAGTGAGCTTAAGATCCGTGAGGAAAATCTCCTGATATGCACCGGACGCCGGAGAAATTTCAAGTGATTTCTGATTCGGGAACAGAACGATGAAATAGTCACCCGCCGTCGGCACTTCTGCCGTTCCGACATTGACATATCCCGTCTTTGAGGTATCCGAGAAGTTCGCATAACCTATCGGAGTCTGTGTCGAGAACAGACGATATCCCGAATTTCTGTCTATCATCTCACTTCCGTCATCCGCAAAGAAATATATTGCAGGAGCTGCAGCACCTTCCGCTCTTGTTCCGTTGTATGAAAGTGTATATTTGCCCGCAACCGGAACATTAACACGGATCATAAGGAAGCCGCCGCTTGAAAAGCTTCCGTAGCTGCTTACCGGATAGTTCTGCCAGAGTGCATTCTGTTTTGCAGCAATTGCGAGTGTTCCCGGGGTATAGTCCATTGCCCATTCCCAATCATCGGTCTTTGACTGATTGATGACGTTGAACGGCGCAACTGTGTTACCTGACGCATCAGTTGTAACCGTTGCGTTATAATCCATAAGCTTTGTGTTATAAAGCAATCCGCCGCTTGCATTGCGCAGACCGTCGATTGTATACCATGTTTTAACTGCCGGGGCAGCAGAATACTTGTACAGATTTGTGCTGAGCACATCAAACGCCACTCTGTAGTTCAATTCACGCGGCTCATCGGGTATTTCAGGCGCTGTATATGGAGTAAGCTTTACACCTGACAGATTGAAAGTCTGATAGTTCGTTGCGGAATCAGGGTCTGTCGCCGCATCATATGCATCGGGCATATGGAAGGAAACAAAATATTCACCCGGAGCGGAAACTGTTACTTTTCCTATATCTGCATATTCATCGTCTGCCGCAGAGCCTGTTCTTGAACTCCACTTTCCGATTTCAGAAAGATTTCCAAGAAGGTTTGCAAATGTGTTGTGCCACGCATAACCTTCAATTCGTGTGTCGGACGCCTTTCCGAAATGAACTGTCGGAATTGCGCCGTTTGCCGCCTTCGGGCCTTTTGCTGAAAGCATATATTCGCCCGGTGCAGAAACCTTTATACGCAATGTGACATGTGGGCGATAAGACATATAGCTTTCGCCGAATCTGCCGTTTTCTTTGAATCCTGCAAAAAGCGTCTTTGATGTCATACTCCACGATGTGAGACCGTTCGCCACCGCCTGAGTTCCTCCTGCAGGCTTATCTGCCGTGAACAAACGGGGATACTCAATGGAATATGCATCTGTACCATTAAGATTCATAGTTGCATACGGCTCGCACGCGGCTCCGCTCGCATCGACAGAAAGCGTTGCAAGCCAATCGGCAAGCGCGAAATTATAAAGTGCGCCGTTGGAACGGATACCCTGATCATCAACATTTGCAGTTGAGAGCTTTGGCATTTTATCTGTATGAAGTGAGCCTGTTGTTATGTTATATTCATACACGCGCGGCTCTACATTAGGAGTAAGCTTTACGCCGGAGAGATTGAACGTCTGATAGTTCGTCGCAGAGTCTGGGTCTATTGCTGCATCATATGCTTCCGGCATACTGAATACGACAAAATATTCGCCCGGAGCGGAAACTGTTACTTTTCCTATATCTGCATATTCATCGTCTGCCGCAGAACCTGTTCTTGAACTCCACTTACCAATCTCTGAAAGACTTCCGAAAAGATTTGCAAAGGTATCATGCCATGCATAACCTTCTATTCTTGTATCTGAAGCTTTACCGAAATGTACGGTCGGAATTGCACCGTTTGCCGCTTTCGGTCCCTTTGCCGCAAGCGTATACTCACCCGGAGCAGAAACCTTTATACGAAGCGTTACGTGTGGACGATAGCTCATATAAGCTTCTCCAAAACGTCCTTTTTCTTTAAAGCCTGCAAACAAAGTCTTCGCTGTCATACTCCACGAGGAAAGGCCGTTTGCTATTGTCTGTGTTCCTCCTGCCGGTTTGTCCACAGTGAACAAGCGCGGATACTCAATTGAATATGTATCCGTTTTGCTCAGATCCATCGTCGCATATGGGTCGCACGCGCTTCCGTTTGCATCCACAGAAAGCGTTGCAAGCCA
Source organism: Oscillospiraceae bacterium (assembly GCA_017408185.1). The sequence goes on from JAFQVE010000135.1 coordinate 6,109, forward strand.
ATCGGCAAGCGCAAAGTTATATAGCGCACCGTTATTTCTAAGTCCAAGGTCGTCCGAGTTTGCTGTTGACAACTTCGGCATCTTATCCGCGTGAAGTGCTCCTGTTGTTATGTTGTACTCATGTACACGCGGCTCTGTATTAGCTTTTTCTTCCTCCGCGTATGACATCGTCGGAAGAAGCGATAGCATCATGACAAAAACAAGTATGAGGGATATAATCCGCTTTGTTTTCATTTCTTTTTCCTCCTTATACATAACTTGCAGTATCAATATATGAGCCTGCAACGATGGCTGCATTTTCCTCCGCGGCAAACACAACCGGGAGCATCGCCATCAGAATGCCCAACGAGAGAATGATTGCCATAATTTTTTTCATAACAAAATTCCTCCTTGATGTAATATTTCCTTAATATAATTTTATTTACATTTTTCTTTAAAGTCAACAAAAACGAGGTGTCAAATATGCCCATTTATCTTTCAGCAAAACAAACCCAAACTCTTGTTCTTGACGGATTTTTAAGGCATATGCTATAATTGCCTTATAGGATTGAGGTGATATTTATGCCATCGCGTTTTCCTGACAAATACTATCCGCTCACCATAGACAACGATTTCAAAATGTATTGGCTTCCTCTGCTTGTTGAAACCTGCAGGCAGAAAAAAGATGATTTTTTTCATCGCCACGATTTTGTTCAGATATGGTATGTGCTTGAAGGAGAGCTTGTGCACAGAATCGGTGATGATGTTTTTCATATGAAGCCGGGTTCTTGTTCTGTTGTGCTTCCTTATGTCAAGCATTTTCTCGATATGACCACAGTGGAAAAGCCTCCATATCTGCTCTCGTTGTCATTTACAGACAGTTTTCTCATAGACCGCGGACACCGTTTCTTTTCATATTCAAACCGACATGCACGCTTTGAGGAATGCAATGTTCCGACGTTTGTTCAGCTCGAAGGCGAAAAACACACAATCGCAGATGACCTTTCAAACAAAATGCTCGCCGAATTTGCCCGGCACAAAAATATGAATTTTGATGTACTCGCCGCATATCTTGCGGAATTTCTGCGGCTCTTCTGCGTCGGTGATACAGATGACAAAGGCTTTCTCTGCATCAGGGAAAGTGCAAATGCTATTACAAATTCTATCCGTTATATGAAGGAAAACCTGAATAAGAAAATAACACTTGACCAACTCTGCGCCGTTGCCTGTATGTCGCGTTCTGTATATACAAGAAATTTCCGTGCAGTTACCGGAACGAGCTCTGCCACATTTCTTCTCGGAATGCGTGTCGCTCTTGCCCGTCAGCTTCTCACTCTCACAGATATGAAGGTTGATGATGTTGCAAAACGCGTCGGTCTGAATGACAAAGCAAGACTCGCACACGTTTTTTCCGAATATATTCAGATGACCCCATCGCAATATCGGAAAGAACTCAGAAGCACCCATACAATCGAGCATCAGGACTATCTTGAGCGTTGGGCCTGGTTTAACAAAGAAGACTTTGAATATCAGGATTTATCAGCCCGTTGAAATTGCGGTTCACGCGAGGCGGAGACAGGATTCGTCTCCGCTTTTTCATTTTAAATCGCTCTTATCTGCCGCAAAGCTCTTCAATAACAGACTTTGCCGCCGATTCATATATCTCTTCCCATTCATCGGACAGCATACATTCAATGCTCTCATATCCGCCGTTGTTATACGCAGATTTCGGTGCGCCATAATGGAAATATCCGTTTGTATACCCGATGACAAAGGTTTTTTCATACGGAGACATCGCGCGCACTTTTCTTCCGATTTCGGACAGCGGTTCAACAGGCGCGGTTATAAGAACGGCATCACCGATTTTTATTCCGACAATCTCACTCTCTGCATCTGCATTTTCAAAGGAAGCGTTGTAGTTTTCGTGCCATTCTATCGTTTCAAGCGTTGTCGCAAGCTTTGACAGCCTTTCCATCACTTCTATATTTTTCAGATATTTCTCAATATTGGCACGGTTTATTTTATCCTGATTTTTCAGATGCGCTTTACCCTGCTCCTCTTCCCTGATATATTCATATGCATATCCGATGGGATATTCAGGACTTGTCAGATACTTCATATAAAGAGGCAGAAAAGCTTTAAAATTCAACGGACAATTCCCAAGCATTGCAAAAAGCTGTTCTCTCTCTTTCAGGAGTGCCTCGCGAACCTTCGGAATATCACGCCTTCTCGGGAACACAAGTTCCCTGCGGCAATCGCTTATATCAGCATTTTGTGTTTTAATATCTTTTACCGCTTCCAGCACGGAAAGCCCGAGAAGCTTGCCCCATATTTCACAATTCTTTGGCTTGTCGTAGTTTTTATAATCAACCTCTGTGACATCACCGCCGCAGCTCTGGAACATCATTGCCATTGCACCTGTATGCTTTTCGACAATATTTTCCGCTATGCCCGGGAAGTTCGCCGTCGGCAGATTGTTTGCATATCCGAGCAGAGGATGGCAACCGAAAGTGAACATAACACACAGCGGCGAGCCGTCTTCTTTATCAAACCTCAACACACCGATTGTGTCATCGACATATTGAAGCCCCTGAATATCGGAATCAGAAGGGCACGGATGAGCTTGTCTTATTGTCCAGGCGCTTCCATCCTTTAGCGCGAGCGTCCTGTTTATCGCAAAATCGGAATTCCGCCCTGTTGCTGAACCAACCGTAACAGGTACTGCCGTTTTTTCAGCAAGTTCAATTCCCTGAAGTATTTTCTGAGCAACGACAGCTTCTTCCTGTATCATAGGCTGAAACGTGTGTGTATGTGTGACTCCACAGACAAAAGTGTCAACTCCGCGACCTGAGACCTCTTTTTTCAGGCCTGCGAAGAAATCATCGGAGAGCTCACTTATTCCTCCACCCATACTTATATAATCAAGTGATACAAATACATATCTCTTCTCCATATATCTGAGCGCAAGAATTTTTGCATATAACGGATCGTTTATAACAACCTTATCCGTGCTTATTTCGACTCTTGCAACACCTGCAAAAATTTTATTCTCCATTTAAACCTCCATTTTTACATATTTCAATTATAATAATACACTTTTCCATCTGTTTTGTATTTAGATTAAATTCACAATCCAACTCTGAAAATAGCACAAAATGCGCCTGCGATGTTGAATTTTGTGCTATTATGATATATACTGTAAAAGAGGTGGTAGCTTTGGACATACACGTATTCTGGGTTGATGATCTTGTAGCGGCGCAAGTCAAGCCGCACACACACGATTTTTACCAGCTTACCTTCTGTAAAAAGCGCGGTGGAAATATTTCGATCGGTGAAACAAAATATGAAGCAAAAGAGGGATTTATATATCTTGCAACCCCCTTCACCTCACACGCAATGGAGAACCACGACGGAATGCAGATTCTTGAAGTCAAATTCATTGCCGACGAGGAAACAGGTAAAAAGCTCGACACCCTCCCACCGGTTTTTAATCTTAAAAGCATCGACTTCGCAGAGGAAATGCTCAGGCTATGTGTAAGCGAAGGAATGAAGGGCGAAAATTATTTCCGCGAAGCAGTCAATTATTCGTTCCGTCTGTTTTTCATATCTATATCGAGAGCTTTTTCAGGCTCTGTCAAAAGAGATAAAAACAATATATTCAGAATCCCTGAAAACGCTGATGAAAACAGAGATATAATGATACTGAACCTTAAATATTATATGGAGGATCATCTCAGTGAGGCTATCACGCTCGATTCCCTTGCGGATACAGTACATTTTAACAAAAGCTACTTTGTCAAGCGTTTTAAGCTTCTTATGGGAGCATCGCCGATGAAATATCTTAATACAATGCGAATAGAGCGCTCAAAGCAGCTTCTCAGGCAAACCGAGCTTTCTATATCTGAAATAGCCGCCAAAACCGGATTCCCGAGCCCACACTATTTCAGCAGATTATTCAAAGCACACGTCGGCATTCCACCAAAAGATTTCAGAAACCAAAAAGAAAAATAAATCGAAAAGGAGATTTTTCATATGCAAATACTTGCAATCGGCAACAGTTTTTCTCAGGATGCAACAAAATATCTTCACGACATCGCAAAGTGCGACGGCGAAAAACTGACTGTTGTAAACCTCTATATCGGCGGTTGCCCACTTTCCCGACATTATCGCAATATGCTTTCTAAAGAGAAGGCATATTCTCTCGAATTCAACGGAGCGAGCACAGGTTTCTTCGTAAATCTCGATGAGGCACTTCTCTCACGCGACTGGGATTACATCACAGTCCAGCAGGCCAGCAAAAGCAGCATCGACTATGACACTTATCAGCCATATCTTGAGGATCTTACATCTTATATTCGTATGTGCTGCCCGAAAGCAAAGCTTATTATGCACGAAACCTGGGCATATGAAGAAGGCTGCAAAGCGCTTTCCGACAACGGCTTTTCAACCGGAAAAGAGATGTATGATGCTTTGCACTCCGCATATGGAACTGCCGCCTATTCCATGGACGCATATATGACAATCCCGTCCGGCACTCTTTTTCAGTCTCTTGCAGAAAAGGGGCTGAACATTCACAGAGACACTCAGCACGCAAGCTTCGGCATCGGAAGATATGCGCTCGCTCTCTTGTGGTACACCTGCCTGACAGGAGCAGATTGCACCAAGAACACATTCAATGAGTTTGACGAGGAAATATCCACGGAGGATATTGAAACCATCAAAAACTGCATCAGCAGCCTCACAAAAAACTGAATATAAATTGCTCTGTTTCAAAAACAAAAACCGTTCGGGAAACCCCGAACGGTTTTATATTTGTGTCTTAATATAGCATCACGCCATTATTGAGAGCTTGCTCAAATCGATTTCACATTCAAGCTTCTCGCCTGCAAAAAAGCGTTCAGCCTCTTCACAGGTGTGCTCACCGACGCGGAAGGCGCCGTTTGTTTCAAATCCTGCAACGTGAGGGAGAAGAACAACATTGTCCATCTTACGCAACGGATTGTCAACAGCCGGAGGCTCAGGCCAATATACATCAAGAATCGCAGTAAAGCGATTTTTCGCACATTCCTTTATAAGCGCAGCCTCATCAATCAGCTTGCCGCGTGCAGTGTTTATGAGAATCGAGCCGTCTCTGATAAGCGGAATATTTGTCTCGTTGAGCATATTATCTGTCTCCGGAATACTCGGTGCGTGGATGCTTATGACATCACTTTCCGCAAGAAGTTCTGAAAGCTCTCGTTTTTCCGCGCCAAGCTCATCACGTATCTGTTCCTTGGTCAGCGTCGGATCGTAAACAAGAATATCAACACGGAAATCCCTCAGAAGCTTAATGAAATAACGCCCGGCAAAACCTGCACCGATGACGCCGATTTTTATATTATAAAAATCTTTGATCTTATGGTTATTTTCATTCCACATACCCTTCTTCATATCATTGGGCAGAAAGAACGCCCCCTTGCAGGCAGCCAGCGCAAGGCCGAGAGTTGTTTCAGCGACTCCTCGGCTCAATTCATTTGCCGATGAGGCGACTCTTATTCCTCGTTCAATAAGCGCAGGAGTGACGACAGGCTTTACAGACCCGGCCGCATGGATAAGCATACGAAGGTCAGGGCACAGTGCCAGAATCTCCTCGTCTATCTCAGGAGACTGCCACGAGGTAATTATTACTTCTGCACCCTTCACAAAATCAAGAACATATTCTCTGTCAAGAAAATCGTCTCTGTCATATACAGACAACTCGCCGAGCGCGGATAATCTGTCGATGTGCTGATCTGTAAAAACTCTTCTTCTGCCGAAATTTGATATAAGAAATGCTATTTTGCTCATTGTCTTTCTCCTTAAGTCGGTCAATATACACGGCGGCGTAACACCGCCGTGTATATTCTAATTCTATTTGCTTGTATAGTCAAGAATTCTCTTGATAAGAACTGCAACTTCGGCGCGTGTTGTGTAATCGGTCGGGGCAATTTGGCCGCTCTTTCCGTTGACGAGTTCTGCAGAGATGAGCGCTGATACTGCTTCTTTTGCGTAGTCTGCGACTGAAGCGAAGTCTGCAAACGCCTCATCCGTGCTCAGCGGTCCCCCTTCTCCCACCGGAGAAGGCTTTTTGTTGATCTGCTCCATAGCGCGGTATACGATCGTCATCATATCCTGACGTGTTATTGTATTACGCGGCGCATACTTATTATCACCGATGCCGTTTACAATGCCTGTATTTCTTGCGATTGCAAGCTCAGCTGCAAAGTAGTCGCTTGCCGCTACATCTGCGAAGTTCTCTTTGTTCTCCGATTCAAGCTTGAATGCACGGACAAGAAGAAGTGCGAAGTCTGCCCTTGTGATGTTTGCAGCCGGTGAGAATGTATTCTCGCTTGTTCCCTTTATTATTCCTTCATCAGCAAGGGCGTTGATAGCATCTGCCGCCCACGCGTGTGCGCCAAGGTCAACAAAACGCACTTTTTCGGCTCCCTCTCCGAGGGAGCTGTCGGCATCGCCGACTGAGGAAGTTTCATCGTTCTTATCGTCTGACGGTGTTGACGGAGCCGGAGCAGCTCCACCGCCGCCACCTGCACCGCCTGCGCCACCGCCGGAAGTGCCCGGTGTCGAAGGTGTTGATGGTTCGCTCGGAGTTGAAGGTGTGCTCGGTGTCTGTGAGCCTGCGCCTGTGGTTGAACCATAGACCATTACCGTGAAATAGAGAGTGCTTATTCTTCCGCTCTCATCCACTGCGTCAATTCCGATAAGGTTTTCACCTGTCTGTGAGGATGTCGGTTTCCATGTTACAGTACCGGTTTCTTCATTGAAGCTTGCGCCTCTCGGAAGCGTGCGTTCTGCATATGTAACCTCGCTTCCGACCGGAGAGCTTGCATTGACATCGATTGTCATACTGTCTCCTGCCTTTGATGCAAGAGAATCGCTTACCGCATCAAATATCGGTGCAAGATCCTCTTCGCTTGACATCGGGATTTTGAATCTGTCGTTTTCTGCAACATCATAGTCATATCCCTGTGAAAAATCGAACTTATCAACGTAGCCGCCCACAACGGTTACTCCGCCGAGATCAAGTCTCGCGCTCATTCCGTCATCTGCAAGCTCAACACCCTCAATAAAGAATGTGCTGTTGCCCGGTCCGTCGTGATATACATTGATTATGCGATCACAGATAAGCTCTGCATCTTCTATCGGAGAATCGAATTCTACATCGATGTAGTTATCAAACGAAATTTCTGTATTATATCCCGTTATATAACCGTTTACCGAAGGTGTCGCTTCTGTTATATCGCCTATCGTGTCACCGTCATTTATGTAGCTGTAAAGCTTATTCTTCTCAGCATCAACCGTCCATACACCAACAAAGCCTCGGAATGTAAACTCATAGTCGCCGTCACGGACTGTATAGGTTTTTGAACTATCCTGAGCATACATTACATAATCAATTCTGCCATCGCAAAGCTCAACCTTGACAGCAGCATACTTGTCTGTACCTGTATCTCCGTCAGGAATCATCTCAACTCTTGAAATATTGCTGATATAACGTTCTCTGTTATACGGCTCGATTACTGTCGTAAAGAGCGTATTGAGTCCGTTGCCCTTACGTCGGACAAGCATATGCTCAAAATACTTGATTTTGTCAAGATTTGCCTTATCGCGCGGCGGATATCCCTTTGCAAAGGTTACTTCATCCGGAGCAAAGTCGTTGACCATTGTAAGGCGGAGATTGATATCCATTTTTGCCGAATTCCTTGTATGCCTGTTGAAATCAAGAATTTCAAAATCAACATAGAACGGCTCATTTACTGCTATATCCGGATTGTCTGCACGGCGAACATCAAAGAGCCACGTATAACCTCTCGGATACTTCAGGCGCTGATATACATTTGTCGTAACTGTCCACGGGTCATTTCCGAACGGAACATCCACTCCTGCATATGAGCCCGAAGGCTGAACATAGATGTCAAGATTATCAGAATAGCCACCGATTTCCTCGCTTGCCGCGTGGAAGGAATAAAGGTGATCGTCTCCACCGAGAATCTTGAAGAAGTCAACACCATAGGAAACCTCGCTGTCATAGTCAATCATAACAACAGTTCTTCTATATTCGTCCGTTTCGTCATATACCTCCGGAACATCGACATCCATTACCTTTACGCGTGTATCCTTTGCGTCAAAGTGGAGCGGCTCGCCCGATTCTGAAGGCTTGAGCTGAATCTTCTCATTGACTGTAACTGCGTTGTGTGCAATGGTTGTGTTTGTCCACTGCTCACGGCTCGGAGCTGTGCTCGTGCCCTCAGGATATCCGTTCTCAGGGGCAAGATCAACACCATATGCCTGAACACCGAGATTGAGCATATCACCGTGTGAGTGTGACATCTGACCGCCAAAATACATCCAGAAGTCACGTGTTGTGTCTTTTATCTCATCAGCACCGATAGTATCGTAGAACTTGCCGTCACGAAGTGCTGCAAAACCATAGCCCGTCATGATGGAGCTCTTGTTGTAGTCATACTCGCCATATGTGTCGATTATATCAAGAACTTCGCTCTTGATAGTTTCGGGATTCTTTGTAAAGATATCATAATGGATGTTATCGAGGTTACCGTTCTTTGCCATCGCATTCTGATAGAGCAGCTGAGCAATTTCTATTGCACTCTGCTTTGTTTCTTCCTTTTCGCGTGTATACTTAAACGCATTCGGCAGGAATGTCGCATCATCCGGGAATATTGAGAAGTCGCCCGCTCCCGAAGAGTCACCGATTGACGGAACACCTCTTCCCAGAAGAATGAACTTATTCCAAGCCTTTGCCATCTCGATATACTTAGGATTATCCCAAAGCGAATAGCCACCGTTATTTTCGTAATCGGAAAGCATATTTGCAAGCTCTTCAAGATCCTGGAACCAGATTCTGTTGTATGCAGGAGATTCGTTTCCGAAACCGTCACGTGTTACGAGGTCAACGAGAGTTGTGTAGACATCTGCACCTGTAAGCGACGGCGGAACCTGCGTAAGTTTACCTGTTCTGAATACCCAATCGAGAATTTCCGGAGTCTGGTCTGCGCGGTCGAGAACTACGCCTGCCGCTGCAACCGTTGACTGATGGAATCCGAAGTTACCATAGAGCTGATACTCCGTGGCAGCAACATACTGATTGTATACGAAGTTGTTTTCAATATTCTCGCGTATTGCGTTTGCATCGGATTTATCTCCGATTGACGGATACTGTTCCGCCTTCCTGCGCAAGAATTTCTGAACATCCTCATTCTCATACATCGGGAAGAGAGCATCATATGCATAAATATAGTTCTTATTTCTCTGTGCTTCCCAGTTTGCTGTTATGATTTTACCGTATTTTGTGTTACCCCAGTCTCCGCCGAACGGAAGTGAGCCATTCGGATTGAAATCGGGATAGAGATCTGCAAGCCTGTCAAGCATAACGGCGCCGAGCTTTCCATAGCGCTCATCACCTGTGTAGATATATGCTGTTGCGAGCTTTGTTATTGCATTATATACTTCTGCTGCACAGTTCTTGCCGCTCTGATACCAGAGGCCGAAATGATTGTAGAACCAGATATATGTATGAACCTCTCGCAGAGTGGGTGTTGCCATTCTGCCTGTCTCATAGCCATAGCCATCATCAACGCCCCATACATCGGCGATGTTCTCCGGCTCCTTCGGAAGCTCTCCCCAACCGTGTGTTATCGGGTCTCCCGTTCTCGGGTCAAGCCCCGTTTTGCGAAGCTCCGGATAGAGGTCATTCTTGAGATATCCATAGCCATATGTTCCACCAAACATCTCAAGGTGCTTTTCAAGCGCAAGCTCTCGGTTGAATAAACCTGTTTCCGGATCCAGACCGAGCTTATAGAAGCTTGCAAAATCATTTGACGGGAAGAAGCGCTTACATTTCGGGCACTGTACCTTCCACGGATTGTTCAGCGGGTCGGTAATATAGGGATAGATATTTGTTATAAGAGAAATATTTTCTCCGCAATAGCGACAGTAAATTCTGTCTGTGTCACCTTTCAGGCCAACACTCATAGAGCGCGGAATTCCCTCGCCCGGAATCATATCCCAGAGGTCTTCCATCGAATATTTAAGATATTTTTCTGCTTCGGCTATTGCCACATCGGCCTCAGCCCTTGCCCAACTGTATTTCTTTATATTCTCTCTTGCAGCATTAACCTTTTCTTCTGTGTAGTATGTGCGTGAGACCTTGCCTTTTCGCACATAAACCTCTGCACTTCCGACTGCCTCTTCTCCGTTTGCAAGCGTTACGGATGCAGTTACATATGCGCTGCCTTCAGCCTTTGCCGTAAGCAAGCCGTCTGATGTAACGGAAATCTTATCGGCAAATTCCTCTGAAACATTCCAGACAACCTCTGCGCCCTGCATATCAACAGCCTTGCCGGCCATTGTCATTGCCTTCGCAGAAAGCTTCGCATTACTTTCCGGACGGAGCGTGAGCGATGGATCTGCCGATATTTCGACAACACCGTAATAATCCTCAAGCACGTCCACAGTGTTCTCATACAGAGTTTTGCCTGTAGTGCTGTCTTTTGCCTTTATTGTCGTTCTGCCTGCAGCGGTTGCTCTGAGCTCTGCGCCGTTGAAGGAAATCAGATTTTCATCTGAGCTTTCCCATTCAACCGAAGGCTTTGTTGCAACAGCGCTGCCGTCTGCTTTTTTATAGGAAAGAACCATATCAACAGCTTCGCCTATATAATATGTGTTTCTTTCATTCTCAAGCTCGCCGATTATATCGGCAACTGTGATTGAAATAACCTTTTCAAAGCTCTCGCTCCTGTCTTTGCGCTCTGCCTTTATGGTAACCTCTGCAGTTCCGTTTGCAAGCGCGCTGATATTTCCCTTTGCATCAACACTTACAACAGCTGCGCCGCTTCCGTCATCCGCTGAAGAAGCTGTAACTTCATAGCTTACATCAAGAAGTTCGTCATCAGTCTCCTCCCATGCATAGACAAAGCTCTCAGCGGTTGCCATTCTTGCATGAGGATTTGCGCTTTCACCAACGATGAGACAGAACGCATCTTCCTCTGTGATTATGCCTGTCATATCGAAGCTCTGCGGCTCTGCATCGAAATAAAGTGTTCTAAAAATCTGTGTATAGGTTACCGCTTCTCTCTCGTTTGGCAGGAGCACGAACTCAAACGTGTGATTTCCTGCATCGAGATAATATGCCGAAAGTGATTTTGCCGGAACCTCTCTCGTCTTTCCGTTGAGCTGAAGCGAGAATTCTCCTATGTATCTGCCATCAGCATATACAGAAATTCTCTCTGCACCGTCAACGCCGTTTGCACGACCTGAAATCGAAACATCGTAGAGGCCGCTGTACGGCACTTTCGCATGGATCACAACCTTCTGACCGGGAGCATTTGTCTGAGCAAAAAGGCCGAATGAGAAAAGCTGGAATCTCGCAGTCTTTGAGGATGCCACCGTATCCGGCTCACATCCGTCAACCTCGATGTCAATAAGCTTTATAAGCGTTTCCTTTGAAGCGGCAAAGTCATAACCGAAGCTTCTCGGGTCACTGTCCGAAGAGGCTTCAACCGTTATCTCGAAACCTTCTGCAGTCTCAACACTCTGTCCGCCCATTTTGAGCACTGCGCCGAGTTTTGCTGTCGCTCCGGGAATTTCACCGAATACAACACCGTTTTCATCGATGCTTACAGCACCTGCTGTGCTCGTTTCATAAATCTTCCATTCTACCGTTGCGCCCGGATAGAACTTTTCAATCGCTCCATTTACATCAAGGCTTCTTCCGTCCTCGAAGTTTACAGTAAGCGTAAGCTGACTGTCACGAAGATATCCGACTGTAGCCGCACCGGAAACCGAAACAGACGCTATCCTGCTGTTGTCAGTAACCGTTATCTTCGCATCACAGGTTTTCGTAATACCGTCCTTTATGACGACAACAGATACAACGCCTTCACCTGCGCGAAGAGCTGTTACAACACCGCTCTTATCAACAGAAACGATATCCGGAGTCTTTGCTCTGTATTCTATATACGCACCTTCAAGCGAAATTTCCTCGCCGTTTGTGAGATATCCGACAGGCACAAGCTGTGCCGTCTTATCCTCATCTGCGAACTCTATTGTAACATCTTCTGCCTTTACACCTTCAAAGCTGACGGAATATACCGAAACAGCATATGTCGCCTTGACAGCCTTCCCTTCAATCTCAGCTGTCGCGATTACTTCTGCCTTGCCTTCCTTTATTCCCGTGATTTCTCCGGTTTGGGCATCAACTGTCAGTATGCTTTCATCAGAGCTTTCAAATGTTATATCAACGCCTGAAATCTCTTCTCCTCTCAGGTTATAAGCTTTTGCCGAAACGCTTCCGCTGTCACCGACGCCAAGCTTCTTTGTTCCTCCTACAACGATATTGTCGGATGCCTGACTGAGCGTTAAGCTCTTGAAGAGAGAATAATAGTTTCCGCCTGTGCTTTCAAGGCTGTCAGGGCCTGAAACCGCCTTGACAATAAGGAAATACTCACCCTCGCGCAGGAAGATATTCTTATATGTCGGCAGATCCTCTGTCGGCCCCATCTTTACCGAGCCGATATAATACTCACTCTTCGGATTGAGAATTCGAAGTGCGTTTCCTATACCTGCACCACGATCGTTATTGGAGTTTACCGCAACAAGCCTGTCTGCGCCAAATTCGCCGCCTACCGTTGTGGAAACGAGATACATTTCAACCTGATAGCCATATGCAATCTCATCCCAATCAAGCTTCGGCGTGTAGAGACCGGTCTGCCCAACCTTGAGCTTCATAACAAATCCGCTGTTTACAGTTCCCTCTTTTCCCTGCTCATAGAGCGGAGCGTCACCGTCTATCGGAGCTTCGGGAATTGTTACGTCCATATTGGTTGCATCAATATATCCGCCATATGCACCTCGAGTTCCGCAGAAGGTCCAGGGTGCTGTCTTCGTGAGATCGAGATCAGGATATTCTCCGAATTTTGCGACCTTCGGGAAATCAGCATAAGGAATTCTTCCCGTTGCGTTTTTGATTACACTGTAGTTGAACAGATATTTAATCTCAGGAATCGGCTTTTTGAGATCATTTGCTTCAACTCTGAATGTTCCCTTTGTCTTGTCAGCATAGGTTGCTGTAATAGTTGCCTCACCTTCGGCAAGAACCTTGATCTTGCCGTTCTCAACAGCAACGATGCCTGCAGGCTCTATTGAATAGGAAACCTCTGCATTTTCAATTTCTTTTCCATAAGCATCCTTTACAACAGTATTGAGAACATATTCTTCTCCGACCTCGATAATATCTGCATCAACAGACATTTCAACTGTCGGCAACGCCTCGAAAAGCTTTACATTGCGAAGATAGAGGTAGTGCTTGCCGCTTGTTGTATTCGGATTATCGGAGTTCATATCAAATACAAGATAATACTCTCCGCGTTTCTTCGCCGTCACGGTTCCGATTTCAAGATATCCTGTTTCTCCGCTTCCTCTCGTGTCGAAATATCCGACAGAGGTCATCTTTGAAATATCGTCACGAGAAAGATTCGGATAGTCTGCAGCGTTCACAAAATAGATATCCGCACCTGCGCCCGATGCATGTCTGTTTGCATTGATTGCAAGCTTATAGTCGCCTTTATTGGGAACTTTGAGCTTGAATATGAGAGCAGACGTCGGGAGCGCTTTTCCGTAATCTGTTGTTTTTATGTCAAAGTTTATCTGATTTGCTGCCATATTGAAAGAAGCAGAGCTCATCGGAGCGAGCATCCACTGTCCAAGGCTTGCATCTATCGCATCATATGTTCTCAGGAATTCAACATTTCTGAGAACTCCGCCATACAAGCCGTTGACCTTGTTTTCCGCTGTTACTGTCGCCTTTTCAACAGTTTCTGCAGAAAGAGCCGTTGTCTTGAAGATATATTCGACGCTCACACCCGCGTTGCCTTCATCCTTCGGCAAAACGGTTATATTTACGCTATCTGAAAGCTCTTTTCCTCCGACAGAAACAGTAGCCTTAAGCGTTGTGCTTCCAACGCTAAGTGCCGTTATAACTCCGTTTGCAACGGAAATTATGCTGTTGTCATATTCATATGCTACAGAAGGAGCATTACCGCCCATACCTGCAACTTTCGCAGAAAGCTCTGCTGTCTGACCTACCTCAAGCTCTTTTTCCGTAACAGTAAGATCAAGTGTTACCTCAGTTTCCGTAAGCGTCATATCCATAAGCGAGAGGCCTGCATACGGCGGCTTCTCACCGTCACCGCTTACAGAATCGGTTGTATTCCTGATATGGAAAATAAGATAATAATCTTTTGCTTCGAGTGAAATCGGACTGAAGCCGTCAAACTTTTTATTGGCATTGGCACTGCCGTCTGTTATAAGCGTGCAGGCCTTTCTGTCGGCCGGTGCCGCCTTGATTGCCGCGGCAAGTCCGTCTGCCGTTGTAAGGTCAATATTGGCATAGCCTGCATAATCTGCCGGCACGAGATATACATCGGATTCATAGCCATACATCCACTGTCTTGTCTGGCAAGTGAATGACGGGATATACAAGCCGGGATCTGTGACATTTATCTTAAAGGCCATTACTGCAGTATCTGCTATTGCCGCAGGCGCGTCGGCATATTTGATTGTAAACGCAGACAAAGCAGCCGTTGCATAAGCGTTGTATGAGATATTTCTCTGTCCTACCCACGCCCACTTGGATTTTGACACTCCTGTGTCAAAGCTGTCATAGTATTTGCCCGGATTTGCATATGCAGAATACTGGAGAGTTCCCGATACTCCGAGCGCACTTGATTTGAACACATAGGTTTCGACATTGTCCGTTATCGGTGGCGTAACTGTAATTGTTACACTGTCGGATACCGTCATTCCCTTCATCTGTGCTTTTGCCTTGAGTGTTGTTGTTCCTGTCGCAAGAGCTGTTATTTTTCCGTTTGCAACAGATATTATATTCTCATCATATTCATATGTAACCGAAGGCGCTGCCTCACCTTGTGTGAGACCTTCAAACGAGGTTGTTATATCCGTTGTCGCGCCGACGATGAGTTTTTCCGAACCGACTGAAACATCAAGTGCCACAGCGGTTTCGGTCAAAGTCATGTCGAGAACATTAAGAGCAACATAAGCAGGTTCGTCAACTGCTGTTGCTGCAACTGTATCGGTTATGTGCAGAATCACATAATAATCCTTTGCCTCGAGTGCTATTGAACCTTCGCAGTTATACACTTTGCCGTTGTTGTTCGTATCCGAATCTGTTGCAAACACACAAGCCTTGCTGCCTGCAGGCGCTGCCTTTATCGCAGCTGCAAGCCCGTCTGCCGTTGTGAGGTCAATATTTGCATAACCTTCGAAATCTGCCGGCACAAAATAAAGATCGGACACGATTCCATAGTTTATCTGGCGGATTCTGCAAGTAAACGATGGAATATATATACCCGGGTCTGTTACGTTTATCTTAAACGCTATCGCCGCAGTGTTTGCTATCGCATCTGCCGCCTGAGCCTGTTTCAGCGTGAAGGAAGAAAATCCTGTTGATGCATACGCTGCACCGGACATTCCTCTCTGCCCTACCCACGCCCATTTGGATTTTGACACTCCTGTATCAAATCCTGCGTAGTATTCACCCGGGTTTACATAGCTTTCAAAATGAAGCGTCGATGATAAACCGAGCGCCGTGGATGTGAATACATATTTCTCTACATTGTCTGTTTTAGACGGTGTGACATTGATCGTCACAGTATCAGAAACGCTTACTCCGTTTATCTGAGCTTTTGCCTTGATTGTCGCCGTTCCGACTTCAAGAGCCGTTACCACTCCGTTTACTACCGAGACAATATCTTCATCATATTCATATGTAACCGAAGGTGCTGCCGCACCTTGTGCGAGACCTTCAAATTCTGCTGTAAGAGTTGCCTTACCGCCTACTTCGATAGTATCCTTTGATGCTGTCAGCTTCATCGAAGCATCTGTTTCCGTAAGGGTCATATCGAGAATATTGAGCGCAACATATGCAGGGTCATCTACAGCGGTTGCTGCAACCGTATCCGTAATATGGAAAATTACATAGTAGTCTTTTGCTTCAAGAGCTACTGTGTTATCGCCGGTGTACACCTTACCGTTGCTGTTCGTATCCGAATCTGTTGCAAACACACAAGCCTTGCTGCCTGCAGGCGCTGCCTTTATCGCAGCTGCAAGCCCGTCTGCCGTTGTGAGGTCAATATTTGCATAACCTTCGAAATCTGCCGGCACAAAATAAAGATCAGACACGATTCCATACTGTATCTGGCGGATTCTGCAATTAAAAGACGGCGAATAGGTACCAGGCTCTGTTACGTTTATCTTAAACGCTATCGCCGCAGTGTTTGCTATCGCATCTGCCGCCTGTGCCTGCTTCAGCGTGAAGGAAGAAAATCCTGTTGATGCATATGCCGCACCGGACATTCCTCTCTGCCCTACCCACGCCCATTTGGATTTTGACACTCCTGTATCAAATCCTGCGTAGTATTCGCCCGGGTTTACATAGCTTTCAAAATGAAGCGTCGATGATAAACCGAGCGCCGTGGATGTAAATACATATTTCTCTGTATTTGTTCCACCTGAAGCACTTACCGGTATTGCCGGCAGCAATGCAATCATCATGCATAGCGCCACAAGCAATGATACGGTTCGCTTTGCGTTCATTCTTTTCATTTTATTTCCTCCTTTGCTTTCAATGCAGTTTTGCATTATATTTTCATTATAGGCAACAAAATTTTTTAATTCAACACATCCTCGGTGTAATATTCTGTATTTTACTTTTTCCTCGCTCGACAAAGCTTTTCTTTTATGTTATATTAAATTTATCACAATAACAATGCGGACGGAGGGGATACAGTCATGGCATTTCCAAGCATATGCACACCATTGCAAAAATCCGATCAGCTCCCTATTATGGTCGATATAAATTGTTTGCGAAAGGTTGACTTGCCCCATTCCCACAACTATGTACACGTCTGTTATGTTCTCGCCGGAAGCATGACATTTTCTCTCGGAGAAAGAACCGAAACGCTCGGTCCCGGGAGCTGTGTTATTGTCCTTCCTTATGTGAATCATTGCCTCAACACCTTCTCTTCAGAGGACACACCAATAACGGTTATGCTCTCATTTCAGGACAGTTTCCTGACTGACTATGGATATGAGTTTTTCTCCCACGCAAAGGAGCTTGCCAGGTTTGAGGGCAACAAGCTTCCTGATTTTCATAAATTCACATCGGAAGAAAAACAGCAGACGGATTTTCTTATTAGGCAGATAATAGCCGAATTCTCAAATCACTTTGATATGTCCTTTGAGCAATTGGCAAAACACCTCGCAGACTTTCTTCACATTCTCTGCACAGAGCCCTGCGTTGTTGATACAAAAAAAGCAGAGCTCATACAGGAGCACGCAATCGCAATAAGCTCATCAATAAAATATATGGCACTTCACTATGGTGAAAAAATATCAACAAGCGATTTATGCCGTATAGCTGCAATGTCCCAATGCGCCTATACTCGCAAATTCAAAGCCCTGACGGGAATGTCGCCCATAACATTCCTCACACGTGTCAGAGCTTCTGAGGCGCGCATGCTTCTGATTACGACAAATATGTCAATGAGCGAAATTGCCAAAGAAGTCGGTTTCTATGATAAATCGAGGTTTATTCACGCTTTCAAAACCGTTTTCGGAACATCACCGATGGAACTGAAAAAGTCCTTTCCCCAAAGCATATTTGACATCCACGCAGCCACTAAATCACAGTGGGAATGGGTCGATAGATAGCAAAAACACACTAACAGCAAGTTAGTGTGTTTTTGCTTCTACGGAATGGTCAACGCTCGTAAACCAACATCATTTGCGTGATAGGCAAACATCATAACAAAAAGACACCTTTGTCTTAATATACAAAGGTGTCTTTTTCTTGGAGGCGCCACCCAGATTTGAACTGGGGAATCAAGGTTTTGCAGACCCATGCCTTACCACTTGGCTATGGCGCCATATGAATTACGACAGGAACATTCTTGCTCCTGTCGTAACGATGGAGCGGAAGACGAGATTCGAACTCGCGACTTTCACCTTGGCAAGGTGACACTCTACCACTGAGTCACTCCCGCATAAATGGTGCCTCCGGTCGGAATCGAACCAACGACACGGGGATTTTCAGTCCCCTGCTCTACCGACTGAGCTACAGAGGCAAAAGACTGGCGACCCGGATGGGGCTCGAACCCACGACCTCTAGCGTGACAGGCTAGCGTTCTAACCAACTGAACTACCGGGCCGTATGGTGGGAACAACAGGGCTCGAACCTGTGACCCCCTGCTTGTAAGGCAGATGCTCTCCCAGCTGAGCTATGCTCCCAACTCGTCGCCAGTCATACGCGACTTGTATATTATACCCATTTTCACCGATAATGTCAAGCAAAATTTTTAAAAAATTTTTTCTTTTTTTTGAAGAGCAATTAAAAGTTATCTTTTTCTTGCATTTTGGTTGAAAATATGGTAAATTTATATTGATGTATTCAATATCAGTATATGTTTTTTATCCGGATTATGTGAAGATATTTTTTTGTCATTTACAAATTGCCAAAAATGTATTAAAATATATTCATTAAACAAAGGAGGGATGAACAAATGTTTGATAACACCCAAAAATTCGTCTTAAAAAAGGACCAGGATGATGAAATGAAGTTCATCTTGACTGAAATATACGACGCACTCAAGAGCAAAGGCTACAATCCCATCAGCCAGATTGTCGGATACATTCTTTCAGAAGATCCGACATATATAACAAACTACAACAATGCGCGAAGCCTTGTACGTAAGCTTGACCGCGATGAGCTTCTTCATGCTCTTGTCCGTCATTATCTGTCGGAATAATTCATTTAGCCTGTGCTCTTCCGCGCAGGCTTTTATGACTAATTTTTAGGAGGATTACAATGCCAGAAAAGAAAGAAACAAAAATTTTAACATATAAGGGTCGTGCTCTCACCCGAAAGGATAAAGTCCTGTATTACGGCAGTATGGCCGACAAATACATTATTATGCTTCAGATTACCGATTCAAAAGAGCTTTCAGATATTGAACTCGCAACGCGTGTTTCACTTTCTCTCCAGCTTACCGACCCGAGCATAAAATCGAAAGACCGCATAGTAAAGAAAACAGAAACGGAAGGTCTTTATCAGGCCATGGATATTGCGGCAATATGGCTTGAGCGTGCTCTTGCGGCAGAAAACAAATAACTAATCAAAAAATTTCGGAGCTGTGACAAAGTACTTTGTCACAGCTCCTTATCTTATTTTTTTACTCCCATTTCTAGATAAGTATTGATGGGTAAAAGTATACAAAAAGGTGCATACAGAAATATTGATACATTTATGGTATGCACCTTATCATATATGTATTTAGTTCAACAAATTGGAATCTGGCTCATTCAAACAGGCTCCATTCTTTATCATCACGCATATACTTTATCTGACTGATTTTTACGCCTGGATAGACAGAACCTTTTATGTTCTCCTTATTGAAAGGATTTTCTAAATGCTCATACTCACCATGTCTATAAGTCAGAGATGGGATATCAATATAACAGGTTTTTCCCCTTGTTTCTCTTTCAACGGTGTACTCAGAAATTACAACTGTATTACCGTCCTCGCTCACGTCTACAGCCGTACCATAACTACCCTGAACACTTCCCTCGATACCTACTGCCTTTACAAAATCAACAGAAAACTTTAATTCCTTTGTTTTCAAGTCATAACCAAACAGACCAAAGTCTCCGTAGAAAATAAGCATATCCTCACTTTCAAAAGCAATTTCAACACCTACTCCAGAACTTGATTCCAAATCTAATGGCTCATCAAACGCAATTTCAGAAAGATTTGACTTCGTGTTTTCTGTTGCACCAAGGTTATCATTGTTGGAATTGGAACAGCCAACCAAACCCAATACACAGACCAATGCTAAAACTAATGCTATCAACTTTTTCATACAATCACACTCCTTTGTCAAATTCAAGTTTGTCTAACTCTTTCTACTTATATAGACTTAAAAGTTAGGAAAATGTTCTAATTTTCAATACAATTATACCACATTATGCGGAAATTGTCACTACCCTCACAATATTTTTAGTATCAAAAGGGAAAGGTCTATATTTCAATTTTTGGAATTCCACTTTTTCGGGTACACCTTTTGTCAGCATATCAAGTAACATATTAACTCTGTCTGCTGTTCTGCAATTAAACCCTTTTTCTTGCCACCTAAACAAAGCAAGGTAGTGGTCTAAATACTTTGAACTAACTTCTTTGTATCTGTCAAAATAGTCAGTAAGTTTAGAATGATAAGAATTAACCTTACCTAAATTGAATGGACCAGAAGTGTGTTTGCCCGAAGGTATCTGTCTTAAATGTATCTTGTTGTTATTAGCAAATGTTCTGTATGCTCTCAAACTATCAGTAACAAGAAT
>JAFQVE010000136.1 GCA_017408185.1 Oscillospiraceae bacterium
GCTTCCCCCGAGAGCTGATACAGAGCGCGGGCAGAATATGGTTGCAAAGAGCAATGTTGATCCGTGCGGATATGTTGTATTCAACAGCGGTGATGAAAAAAGAATTTCTAACGCGATATCCCTTCTTGACTGGTTCTATTCTGATGAGGCGTGCGAGCTTCTTTCGTGGGGTAAAGAAGGAGAAACTTATGAAGTTGTAAACGGCGAGAAAAAGTATATTCTTGAAGATGGCCAGAACGTTGAAAATGCATATGGCTTCCAGACAAACAGCCTTATTGTACGCATAAAGCCGGAAGCGGTTATGGCAGGATTTTCGGATGAACAGCGCGAAAGCACGGAATTTATTCTTGAGCATACCGAAAAAGACTATAACCCCGTTCGCTGGGTCGGTTTCAATGAAGAGGAAGAGGCTGTCCGCGCAGATGTGGGTGCTGCTCTTGATACGTATACAAAAGAGATGATTTCAAAGTTTTTAATCGGTACAGAACCGCTCTCAAAGTGGGATGAATATGTCGCAACAATCAACGAAATGGGTGCTGATAAGCTTCTTGCAGCTTATGAAAGTGCATATAACAGAGTAAAATAAAAAAAGGATTGTAAAAAAGATCCATAAAAAAATCGAGGATGAAAGTCCTCGATTTTTTATGCACAAAAGAAACGATCGGAAAGAATAAAGATATTACCGTATACAAAAAGCAAGCACCGTTTACATTGCGGGTAGAGCTTTGCAAAAGCACACCGGGCGGTTGTGTTTATCTATCTCCGTACTTTTATAAGCAGTGCCCTGCCTTCTTTAACGCAGACCTCGGCGGTTTTTCCCGGGAGAGGTTCATTGCTTATTCCATACTGATATTCTGCGTCAATTTCCCCATTTTCAAGCGGGAATTTGGCGTTTTTTTCATACACGCCGCGGCAGGTGCCGTCGATGTTGATAAGCGAAAAATACGGAAAGCTGTCATCAATGTATTTCGCTTCATTGCTTACGATTTCCATTTCGGAAAAGTCGTCAACGATAAGCGCGCTCTTCCCGGCAGAGTGAAGCTTTAAAAGAATTGACACGTTGCCGAGCGTATGGTCAAGTCTTCCTCCGCATACCCCAATCAGAAGAAAATCCTCAAATCCGCGGGAAAGCGCTTCTTTGACGGCGTAGACCGTATCCGTATCGTCCTTTTCGCGCGGAAGGGCAATTGTTTCAACCGCGGTATCCGGTCGCGGATGAGAGTCAAAATCCCCGACAATGAGATGTGCGGAAATTCCGAGCTTTTCCTTGTGGTAAAGTCCGCTGTCGCAGAAGATATTAAAGTCTCCGTCACGGAGACATGTACGGATAACATCATAGTTTCCGATATCGGCACCGCCAATGATTACACAACGTTTCATTTTTTCAAAATTCCTTTTATTTTATTTACCGCTACGCAAAGCAGTGAGGTTATCACCATATCCGGAAGGGTGCTACCTATAATAATATCACATTTCATAAGAAAACGGTATACCACAAACCCGAAAATCCATACAAAAAGATTGGATATTCCGAA
>JAFQVE010000137.1 GCA_017408185.1 Oscillospiraceae bacterium
ATATTTCCCAAGGTTGCCGTTACGGTGATTGTTGCCGTACCGGTTGCAACACCTGTTATAACGCCATTGGAAACCATTGCAACAGCTTCGTTGGATGAAGCATAGCTTATTTCATCAAATGCACCTGCCTGAAGCGCCGTTCCGTTGCTGTCCTTACCGCTTACGGTAATCGATTCCGTGCCGCCGATGGGAATTCTTGCTGTTTCCGGAGAAACGATGAGTTCGGTAAGCTCTCCCATCTTTGCAATTTTTATACTCTTAATCAAAAGTCGGGATGCAGTGGTCGTCTTGAACACAAGAAGGTAGCTCTTACCTTGCTTAAAATCAATGTTATTAAGCGGTTTATGCGCGGCTGTATCACCTGTCGCGCCTTCTTTTTTGAAGTTTATATTTCCGATGGGTGAAGAATTTTCAAGCGCAGTATTTACTGCTTGCTCGTTAAATCCGCCATTCGGTTTTTCAACAAAATAAATATCGCAAGCGCCCACATTTGAATTTTTCAGAGGCATGTAATAAAATTCAACAGCATATTCTCCAGCTGACTCAGGAGCCTTGATATCAAGAGCAAACCACTCGTCTGATTGAGTGTTAGCTACGTTAAGATAATCCTTATCCGTGCCGCCAAAATCTCGCATAGTCGCTTCGGCATTTGCGGCAGTCCACGTTTTCCCATACCAGCTCCAGTTTCCTGAGTCGGAGAGGTTGTAGTTCGAGATCGTTGTCGCAGACACTTTATCAGACGCTTTATCCGCTCCCGCTCCTCGAAACACATATTCCACACTAACTGCGCCCGAGGCATCCGCCGAAACAAAATCTGACGGTATCATGCCAAGAAGCATACAAAAAGCGAGCAAAAATGAAACTAACTTTTTCTTCATAATATCCTCCTTAGTCCTAATATGGCAGAGCGTTAACTCTGCCATATCTTAAATTGCAATTGCTTATTTTTATTCTGCAACGGTAAAATACTTCACTTCATAATTCGATCCATCGTTCAATCTGTAAATGATATATCCCTTTGCCGAGAGAGCATCTTCTTCCGGAACGGTGAACTGATTGTGGAGTACTTTTCTCTGCGAAGTGTATTTCTTTTCACAACTGTCTATAGATTCGCCGCCGAAGATGATGCCTGCCTCTGCAATTTCACATTCACCTGCATCGTATTCGAACATATATGCCTTGTGCTTTTCGCTGTAATCAAGAATTGCAACCGGAACTTTATCTGTGATTTCCTCTGTTCCTTCCGTGATGTTTGTTGCATCCCATACGTTGAATTTGTATGAGCTGCCATAAGCAATGATTTCACCATCGCGTTTCCAGCAGGTTGTTTCCTCCGAAGTTGCAGGAAGTGTAATCTCTTTATTATAAGTATCTGCACCATCTACTGCTGTACCGTTGTGCTTTACACCTGTAATCGTAGATGCGGTATACTGTGCAACTGCATTCGTTGTGCCTGCAGCAAGCGTCTGCTTTGCTGTGAACTCAACATTTCCGTCTGTAAACCATCCACGGAATGAACCAAAGCCGGTGAGCTTCGGAGTGAACAGCTCATCCTGTGCATTGTAAGTTTCTTCATCCATCTTGCCGATATATGCGCCGTTTTGATTCCAGAATTCTACAACCTTATCGCCCGATTCCGCTACAGGCTCATAAATTGCAGTGAGGTATGTATTCGACCAAACTCTGTACTTGTCCTCGGAGACGTCAACCCATGCATTTGCATCCGATATATCTGCGCCACGCTTCCAGCCGATGAACTTATAGCCCGGGATGCTCTGCTTATGTGCTGTCAATGTTACAGTTGCACCACGCCTTACCGACCTGACGGTTATGTCATCAAATCCGTCAATATTTGTTGTTTCGGCAAAACTTGCGTTCGGAGAAACATATTCCTTCTCCTCTTCAATCTCAGCACCCGGAATTTCCGTGAGGATGAGCTGATTCGGGCGGATATTTCCCGCAGTTGTTGTCTTGAAAACGACAAGATATTCTCTGTCTTGATAAAGGGTAAAGTCTTTAAGCGTCTCGATCTTTGTGCTTTCTCCCGTAAGTGTTTCGTCTTCGAAGTTTATTGTTCCTGCTTTATTTGCACTCTTGAGAAAACCGCCAACTTCGCTTTCATCACAAGAACGGAATATATAAACGTCGCATGTTCCTGCCGTCGGATATGCAACATATTCAAGGCTTGCTTGCCATTTTCCCGTTCCGGGAGATTTTATCTTGAGCGCAAACCAATCATTCTCCGTCATACCCGCAACCTGTAAGCGTGAATTTTGAGCTATTGCAAATACTTTAAAGTTATCGCTTTCGGTACTCTTGCTGTGCCATGCCCAGTTTTCACCTGTTGTCTGGCTATACGGGATTTGCTCAACTGTTTTGTAGCTTGAAGTTCCCTGCATTTTCTCCCAGGTGTCTTTAACTCCGCTAAAGAGATATTTTTCAGTACTTACAACGATAACGTTTACCTCTGCCGTCTTTGTTACATCTCCGAGAGTTGCAGTCACTGTAATTGTTGCCGAACCGTTTGCAACAGCCGTTATAACACCATCAACGACAGTTGCCACATCACTATCGGACGAGGAATAGCTTATCGAATCAAAGCTGTTTGCCGTAAGCTCTTCACCGTTACTGTCCTTGCCGCTTACAACGATTGAAAGTGTATCCCCGACGGAGATCGTATTTTTCTCAACAGAAGCGCTGATCTCGGTGAGATTGCCCACATCACCGATTTTTTTGACGTGCATTTTTTGGATCTGGATATCTCGCGTTCTTGTCGTTCTGACTACAAGAAGGTATTCCTTGCCATCCTTGAATATGATGTTTTCAAACTTCTTGCTTCTTGCTTCTACGGAAGTTCCCATTGCCGTGCCGTCTGATTTATTTGTATCATTGCAATCAAAGCTTCCGAT
>JAFQVE010000012.1 GCA_017408185.1 Oscillospiraceae bacterium
AACTTTCCATCAGAGGTCGTAACCCTCACAAGAATTTGTGCCGTCCCCTCTGAAAGCGGAACTACAATGCCATTATCAGAAACGCTTGCAAACTCGTTCTGTGCCGTATAAGTAGTGGTTGCCGTGCTCATATCAACATCCGTGCCATCCGTAAGCTTCGCCGAAACTCCAAGCGCTTCACCATCGGCATCATCGAGCAAAATATATCTCGGTGCAGTGACAAACACTTCTTCTATTACGGGGACTTTTGCTATAATATCGAATGATGTAGTATACGGTTTTGTATTCACTGTTGCAGTTACCGTAACGGTGGCACTCCCGGCTCCAACAGCGCTCAGAACTCCGTCATCAGAAACCGTTGCAACCGATGGATCTGAAACATCATACTCAATTTTCTCAGCACCTTTTGCAATATCGTAGCTTCCGCCGTTTGCAAGCTGTGCCGAAACGTTTATCTTCTGTGTTGTTCCCACAAACATTTCGTTGTTATCAACTTCTGCCTCTATCTCTGAAATACCTGCCGGAGAAGATGTTTCCACAAAAGTTATCCCCTGAAACTGAAATTTGCCGCTGCTCGCTCTCATAACGATGCTGTTTGCATATTCTCCGGCTTTCAGCGTTACTCCCGCTATTTTTTGTTCGCGCACAATTGTGTGCGAACCGTTTGCATCTTTTCCGTCAACCGTTCCGACATATGTATCGTTTATATATAAATCAAGGTTTGGTCCCGATGCATACGGCTGATGGTGAACAATGATATCGTATGTTCCTGCAGACGGCGCAGTGAATTTGAGCGCAAGATCTCCCCGCGCTGCTACAATCTGCAAAAATGCATACGTCGCTGCCACCTGCCAGCGTGCAGCTTTGTTTGTTCCGTTTACCATAATCTTGCCGCTTTTTGCCGTGTCAACCTTCCAATTTGAGCCAGCTGTTGTAGTTGCAAGATAACACCCCTCCTTTAAATCAAGAAAGGTGACATCAAACGAATCACCCTCGGCTCCCAACGCAATCGTCGGCATAAGCCCAAACAACATACTCATTACAATAAGCATTGAAATAACTTTTCTCATACTTTTCCTCCCGTTTTTCTTGCAGTAAACTGCATTTTCACTGTTAATACAATTTTATCATTGCTACATAATTCAAACAATACCAAAAATTATAATCTACGGCAAAATCAATTAGTTCTTGAAAAATTTTTTAATTTATTGTATTATATAATCAGAAGATTAAAGAGGGGAGGAGCTCATATGTCATTTCTGGATTTCCCGCATCCCGGAGTCGTTCCGTCACTTTGCCGAACGCGTGAACAATACAACGTTCTCGCAAAGCTTCCGGTGCATATATATGCCGTTGAAGTAAACACCACAAACGAAATCCATTGGCATGACTACACTCAGATATGGTATACTGTTTCCGGAAGCTATTATCACACCGTAAACGGTGTCCGTTCCCTTCAAACGCCAGGAAGCGTTTCAATCATCTATCCGTTTTCCGTTCACGCCGTTGATACACTACATACCGCACTTGACGATGCTCGAATAATCTGTATATCCATATCCGACAGCGCATTTGTAAAAAATATTCTTCCTTTCGTTCCTCTTACCTACAGCCTTGCAACCTTTGATGATTTCACGCTTCATCCGTTTACAAAGCTTTCGGGATATGACAAAGATCTTGCAGATGACCTTTGTGAATCCGTTCTTTCCGAATATCAAAAAAATCAGGCGATGATTTATCACAAGATTTTCAACAATGTCGGGAGACTTCTTGAGCTGTGCGTAAAAAACACAAACACCCCGCTTTCAAAGACCGAGTTGCACATTGCGCACGAGCGCATGTTGCATATAAAAAATGCAGTTCACTTTATCACGGATAATTGCAGCGAGCGTATTCCGCTGCAAAGCGTCAGTAAATCAGCTATGATGAGCGAGCGCTCATTCACCGACAAATTCAAGCTTACAATCGGGCAGACGTACCATAGCTATCTTATAGGTGTGCGTATGGCGAAAGCTGCAGACCTTTTGCGTTACAGCACAAAAAGCATTTCTGAAATTGCAGAAGAATGCGGTTTTTCGAACAGCGGGCACTTTTCCAACACATGTGTTGATACATTTGGCATAAATCCCGCAAAGCTTCGCCGTCAATTTAAAGACTATGCGCGAATAAACGGTGAGGCTGCCTTTCAAAAAAGTCTTGGCGCACTTTGGCTTTATAACTGGAGCGAGGATGAGCTTTACGAAATGCGCCGTTTTGCTACCGGAGACTGGTAAAACCTTTACTTTATCAAAAATCAATTTTTCAATACAATATCTGAAAGGGAAAACTTATGACAAAAGCAATACAATTCACACAAGGCAAATGGGAAAACTTTTTCGAATATGCTTATACAAAGCGTTTCCCTTTCACTCCAACTTTCTTTCAGGAAGAAGATTGCATCGCAAACGGCAGAAACCCCGGAATGAAGGACGGATTTGACTACACAACCATCGTAACAAAGGAAAAGTTCGGTGCAGGTACTAAAATGCAGCTCACCTGCTCATTTGAGGAATACGGCGCACCGCTTATCACCCTGACGGATGTTCTCGGAAAAGATGAAAACGGAAATCTGACCTACGACAAATGCCACGAGGTTGTGCTTTGGGAAAAAGGTCTGAATGTATGGGATATTTTCGTTAAGGATGGGCAAATAAAATGGAACAAGCTTTTATTCTCTGAATTTTCTGTACCTGTAAATACAAAGTATGAGATCTGTCTTGAGCTTATGGATAAGTGCGTGAAGGTCTCCGCAGGCAACCAAAGCATTCTTTTACGTATCGAAAATTTGCCCGATGAAGTTTACATAGGCATCACAGGCTGCGAAAACATAAACAGATTTTATAACGTAACATTCGAAACCGTATAATAACCAACAATGGCGTGCAGCAAAATGCATTTTGCTGCACGCCATTATGATACTTGTTTTCGGTATTTATTCAATTTCCGGCAATGACGATATCGCAGAGATAAGTTCCGATACCGTTGTTGCCTTTTTTATTGCCTTTGCCACCCGCTTTTCTTCAGGAAAATTCCACATAACGTAAATCCAGATTTCTTTAAGCTTGTGCAGGGTGAAAACATCCGAGCCGAGAACGGCACGGTATCGCTCAATAAGCACCTTTGAAAACTCCACAAGCTCTTCCGTGCGAAGTCTCTCCCCTCCGCGTATCTCACGGAACAGTGCGGGATTCATAACGGCACCCCGCCCGAGCATCACGCCGGAAAGATCAGGAAACCGGGTTTTGATTTTTTCAAAATCAGAAACTGTGCGGATATCGCCGTTATAGCAGAGTGGATTCTTCGCCGGCTCATATGCTTTTGCAAACACATCTGCATTTGCCTGTCCTCTGTAAAGCTCTTCGCGCGTTCTCGGATGAACGGTAAGCTCATAAAGCGGATACCGGTTGTATATTTCCAAAAGGCGCGGAAACTCATCATGCGAGAAGTAACCCGTTCTCGTTTTGACCGATATTTTCATATCGCTTTTCGCGAAAATTTCCGCAAGGAAAGAATCAATTGCGTCCGGAAACTGCAAAAAACCGGAGCCGCGCCCTTTCCGAACAACCGTTCCCGCTGGACAGCCGATGTTTATATCAACCTCCCGGTAGCCGAGAGGTTTTATTTTTTCGCAGAACTTGAGAAAGGACTGCGCATTGCTCGTCAGCACCTGCACACGCAAGCTCTCCACCCGGTTATTCTCCGGCAGGATATCGCGCATTCCCTTACGGCTTACCTTTTCCTGCTCACTCGGATTGATAAACGGCGAAAAATATGTATCCACGCCGCCGAAAAATTCCGCGTGCGTGTTTCTGTATGTGTATGTCGTTATCCCCTCAAGCGGGGCGAAATAAAGCTTCATATCTTTTCTCTGCCTAAATCTTATAGCCGGTACCGATAAACTGTGCAATATCGCGGCCGAGATCATCCGTGATGTCAATATTATAGACACATGAGGTTTTTCCGTCTTTCTTGCATTTTGCGTGTGCGATAAGACGGCTTCCTCGCG
Organism: Oscillospiraceae bacterium; assembly: GCA_017408185.1. Next base: position 4,046 of record JAFQVE010000012.1, read on the forward strand.
TTCCGGACAAGAAATTTAT
>JAFQVE010000138.1 GCA_017408185.1 Oscillospiraceae bacterium
CGCACCTAAATAATATTCGCCCGCTATTTCCGCAACTTTCAGGATATCCTCGCGGGTTAAAACATCTGAATAGAACGGATTTAAGAAAAAATATGTTTTTGTTTCACGAAACTCCGCTGCCCATTTGAACATATACTCAGCTGTCGTATCGCGCGGCAGAAGAATATAACATATACTCGTAAGCGGTGTTGAACAAAACTCTTTTATTTCATCGGAAACTCCGCTTGCAGTAACTCTTCCGCCTATTCTTACCCCCGCACAAAAGCTGTCGTTTCCGCGTTCTTTACCAAGAACTGATATATCCATCGGGATTTCCTTTCTAATTCATATATGCCGAAATGTTGCCTTTTTTTTGCAAAATGTTGAGGAGAAGGAGATATCTTTCAAGATGAAATGGACTGTTGTAGTGGCCCCTGTCAGGTTTGATATCTGCATATTCCCCGTTTTCCTTGCGTATTGCGCCGCACCAGATTATCCCGTCAAACCTTTCATAATACGAATGCAGTGATTTTTCAAGTCGTTCCGACATTTTCAGATATTTATAGTCTCCGAAAATGTTGTATGCAAGGCGAAAGGCAATGATGGCCTCTTGCTGAGGAAACGCTCCAAAGTTGCCCGATGCAGTGTTCTCTTCAACGCTCTTATCGGTATCAAAACAGGTCGGAATAAATTCCGTTATTTTTTCAAATCCGCAAGGCATAGCATAATCAAGCAGTTTTTTCCCGAACAGACGAATATTGTCATCGTTTTTAAGCTCACCCTCACACATAACAAACCATGCCGCCTCGTATATATGCCCCGGACATGAAGATACAGCATCATGTCCGATAAGCTTATATCCGGGGAGTGGTGCATGCTCATATACACACTTCATATCATCATTCACAAATCCACTCTCCATCATCTGGGCAATTGCGAGATTTGCAATTTCATCGGCTTTCTCACAGCGTATTCCTGCATTACGGACGGCCTGTGCCATCATAAGTGCTGTCATGTGAACACCAAAGCATTTGCTGTTTCGGTGTTCCTCTTCATCCTGACATGTGCTTTGCTGACTGAGATATTGCCCATATACAAAATCAAAAAGCTTTTCGCTGTATTCCTTCACATCGGAAGCTTTTGTCGCTTTATAATACTGCGCACATCCCATTGCGCAATACATCTCCGCATAGAATGTCCTTTTTGTAACCGTAACAGGCTTTCCGTCACAGGTTACCGAAAACGGAAGCTTTCCGTTTTCCATTGTACATTTTTTCAGAAAGCAAAATATACTTCTGCAAATGTCAAGATATTCTTTTTGAGGCTTTAAATGTATACACGCCATCGAAAAAAACCAAAGTGAGCGTCCCTGACACATAAGGTTTTTCCCGTCACCTTTGGGTGTGTGCTCTCTGTCAAATCCCGTAAACACCCCACCGTTTGTGAAATCCTGCGATATGTCAGCCCAGACCGGCAAAATATCATTTTTCAAAAATTCTTTGTAATTCATACTTTATTTTTTAACGATTACATACCGCGCGAGGGTTATTTTACTCTTGAATATGCACTTTCGTATACTTCAAGCAGGTCATCAAGATTGAAGTCGTTTTTAATAGTCTCGGCAAAGCTATCGAAGCTTGAGAGCGGCTCCTGACCGAGGATGAACTTCATAATCATGGATTCAGCATATGTGCTGAGACCGGTCGAGAAATTCTCCATAACCTTGCGTTCTTCATCGGTAAAAGCAAGATAGGTAGTCGGATTTGCATACGGCAAAGTATGCTCGAGAACCATATCCACGCTCTCTGCTATATCGTTAGATTCAAAAGCAGCTACTGCCTCCGGATCCATGCGCGTAAACGTACCGTAGGTTGAGAATCCGTAAAGCGAATTTGCCTGGGTTCCGTTTTCATCAGTGATAAATTTCTTCTTACCGTCAACAACCTCGAATGTTTCGCCTTCCTTGCCCCATGAAACAAGCTCCATAGCCTTATCAGTGTAGAACCAGTCAAGGAACTTTGCAGCATTTGCCACACGCTTTTCATTACCGGAATTTGCTATTGTGAATCCTACCGGATCGATATTGTTCTTGCTTACCATTGCAACGCCTGTCTCGGGATTTGCAACCGGAGGTACCATTGCGGCAAGATTAAATTCCGGGTTATTACCTCTTGCAAGAGAATTAAAGAAGTCTATTCTTGTCTGATACTCCGGCATGATGAAACCGCGGTCTGTTACAATGAGTTCCTGCCAGCCGGATGCGTTTATCGTTATAAAATCCGTGGGAATAAGCTTTTCCTGTACCATTTTGTAATAGAACGCAAGAACCTCGCGCATTGTTTCTTCAACAACACCATAACACCATTTTTCTGCATCAAAGTCATAATAGAAACCAGGGGTCCAATACGGCTTCCACGAAGATCCTGATACTCCCATGTTCGCCATACCGGAACGCATACAGAGAGGATAGGATTCCGGATAAAGCTCTTTAAGCTTCTTGGAAACCTCATAAAGCTCATCAAACGTCTCGGGAACTTTAAGACCGTGCTTATCGAAGATATCCTTTCTGTAAAGCCACGCACGAACGTTCTGGGATCTTTCACGTCCTATAACCGGAGAGTAATAGATTTTTCCGTCTGCAGCACGGCGTGCTTTGATATTATTCTGAATTTCTTCTTCACTGAGACTCTCACGCCATGCGATGTAATTGGGCATGTATGCTTCTACATCCTCAAAAGCAACAAGTGCGCCTTGGTTTACATACTTATCAGTGTCCGGCTTATAGCTGAAGCCTACCACATCCGGAAGTGTGTCAGGAGATGCGAACATAATGCTGTATTTTGTTCCCGGGTCAGTTACGATAGCTGTTACATCAAGGGTTACACCCGATCCGTCGGCTATATATTCCCAAATCTTCCAGTTTTCATTGTACGGCCAGCTGGGATGCGAATTGATTACCATTTTGATAACATCATCTTTTGTGAGCGGTTCATTGTTTGCAACTTCTCCAACCGAGGATTCTCCCCCACATGCCGCAAGCGATAAAAGCATTACGGTTACAAGCAAAAGTGCCGTTAACTTCTTTCTCATTTTCATTCTCCTTTTCCATTTTAATCTTTTGAAACACATTTGTTATATGCTTCTTTTTACTTGATTATATTCCTAATACTCTTACGTTTCAATGCAATTTTGTCAAATTCGGGCAGATTTTCATTTTTAGAGCCTGAAAATTTCTTCCAAATTTTCCACTTGAAATATGCGTGATTTTAATGTATCATAAAGTCAGTTATCAGAGGAGGTGTTTTTTATGAATGATGTAATACCGCCGCCGTTTAAGGCCGTTCTTCCAAGCCCTGCAGATATAAAGCCAGCTCTTTTAAAAAGTCCCGTTTCTTCATCTCTTATCACTACAAAAAAAATATCGGTATCGGAATGGCACGATTATTTTCAGATATGGTATCTGATTTCAGGAGAATATATTCACACGATGAATAACAGGAAATATATCCTAAAACCCGGAGATGCTGTTATAATTCCGCCGTATATGGTTCACGAGAGTGACCTTTCGATTTCCGATATGGCTAAACTCAGACTTATACGCATAATAATCCACAATAAAGCAATCATCTCTGATTCGTTTCCTTTATTTCCGATTTCGTATCAGGATGTGATATTTAAAAACACGCTGCTCCCTGAGTTGGTCAACTTCTCAGAAAGCGAAAAAGTGGTTGCTGATGGCATAGTGGAAAAGATACTGACTGAAAGCGACAGAAAACAGGTTGCGTCGCTCAACAAACAACTTGCTTTGATCTCAGATTTTCTCGACCTTTATGCTGCAAGATCAGAAAAACACTTTTCTCAAGATAAGCTTATGAAGAATATTTCTCGTATGCAGCTTATGGAGGCCACGGTCAGCTATATATCCTTTAATTGGAGGGACCGCAAGCTCTCAATTGATGATATTGCCGCTCACGTCAATATGTCTCGAAGAGGACTCACAAGTACTTTTTATGAGCTTATCGGTCGTACTGTCCATGATTATATAATAGCAACCAGGCTTTTACATGCGCAAATCTTTGTACGAAGTTCCACCATGAGTATTTCCGAAGTTTCAAAAAACTGCGGATTTGCAAGCAACAGCCACTTTACATCATGTTTTAAAAGAGTTTTCGGTTGTACTCCGCTTCAATTCCGACGCAAATATTCCGATTGGCAAATTAAATACGGTGATACATTATACAAAAACGATGTCAATTTGATGAAGTGGTTTTTCGAACCTGACGAAGCTGCACTTATAAGACATTGGACATCTATGAATTATATTAAAAACTCTCACAGTAAAAACTCATAGTGGAAAACCTGAACAGCCGCTTCGTAAAAGCTGATACTCGTTACGAACAAAACTGCCTGCCTTTCATTATTATATAACAAAAATCCTCGCAACAGAAGTAATTTCCGTTGCGGGGATTTTTGTACTTTATTTTATTCAATTGCGCCCATCGAAAGGGATTTTTTCGGGCATGCATTGATGCATATGCCGCACTGTGTGCATTTTTCGCGGTCAATTTCCCATGTCTTGTTCGCACGGTCAACCGTGATCGCTTCACTCGGGCATTTCTTTGCACAGAGCGTGCAGTAAACACAGCTGTCACTGCAGACAACGCCTTCCGCGCCGCCTTCCGCAAAGGAAAGACACTTCTTCGGGCATTTGTCGATACAGATGCCGCACTTTACGCACTTAGACTCATCGACTTCCCACGTCTTATTTGCGCGGTCAACCGTGATCGCTCCCTCGGGGCACTGCTTTGCACAGAGCGTGCAGTAAACACACGCATCGCCGCAGGTAAGCTTTCCGGTAACCTTTTTCTTGATGCGTGAACCGCGGGAGATAAGGTCTGCCGGATCGGTTGCTACCATGTGGTAGTCGCCGGTAAGCTCAATCGCGTTTGTTGTACAGAAGTCCTGACACATTCCACAGAAGGTGCAGGATGTGAGGTCAAATTCATAAGTGATTTTCTCACCCTCCGGAACGTCCTCACTTGTTCTTGTGATTGCGCCCGGCGAGCAAACCTTGATGCACATTCCGCAGTTTACGCACTTTTCTGCGTCATAAGCAATTCTGCCGCGGTATTTCGGAGCAGCCTCAACAGCTACCTTCGGAAAATTTACCGTGCTGGGCTTTGAAAAGAGGTTGCCAAGAGCTTCCTTTAAAAACGGGAATGAAAATTTCATTTGTACATTGCCTCCCTCTTCTCAGCAAGGATTTCTGCAGCCTTTGCAAGTCCCTCGATTATTGCCTCGGGCTTCGGCGTGCAGCCTGCGATCGAAACGTCAACGTGTGTGTAGTTTTCAAGAGGTCCCTCAACGGAGTAGCTTCCCTTGAAAACGTTACAGGAGCGCGGGCAAGAGCCGATGGACACAACGCACTTCGGCTCCGGAACCTGCTCAAGCGTACGGATAAGACGCTCCTTTGACTGGCTTGTGATAGGACCGGACACAACAACGATGTCGGCGTGACGCGGAGTTCCCGCAAGCTTAAAGCCAAAACGCTCAGCGTCATAGCGCGGTGTGAGAACCGCTACAAGCTCGATGTCACAGCCGTTGCATGAGCCTGTGTTTATGTGGTAAATCCACGGGGATTTAGCCATACTTTTTGTGATAATCTTTTTAAACATACTGTTTTACCTCCCTTACAGACCGAGCCATACAAGGATGAGGCTTATTGCCGCGAGAGCGGTAACAACCGTCCAGTAGAACTTAAAGAGATGCTCAATCTTGAGACGTGCACATATCGCATGAGCAAGAGTCATGCAAATTACCGTGAGAACGGAGCAGATAGCAACAAGGATAACTGCGTTGAGCGCGATATATCCGGTATCAATTCCGCCGAAGAAAAGCACGGTAAAGAGCGACGTCATAACAAACATCTTGATTGCGGTGTTAAGCTTAAACACAGCAAGCGGTGCGCCGCTGTATTCAACAAGCGGACCTTCACAGATTTCCGTTTCCGCCTCTGCAACGTCAAACGGCTGCGTGCCAACCTCTGCAGGAATGACAAGAAGCATTGCAATTGCTGCCGGAATAAGCGCCCAGTGTGAAATGAGAAGTCCGTTTGCCGCCTGCCAGTCACCAATCTCGCCGAGCGAGAATACAAGGCTTTCTCCGCCAACCTTCTTAGCAACCGTGAGGAGAACAACAACAAGCGGAAGCTCGTATGCCATCATCGTTACCATCTCACGCGAGATACCGATACCCGCATAGGGAGAACCGGATGCCGAGCCGCCGACGATAAGTGCAACGGCCGGGATAGTGAGAAGATAAAGCACGATGATAAGGTCGCCGTTTGTTGAAAACGGGCTGTAGCCGAACACCGGTATGAACAGCATCAGCACAACAAGGCTGACAAAGCCAAGAACCGGAGCGATAAGGAACGCCTTGCGGTTTGCGGCGTGGGGGATTATCGTCTCCTTGCCCATGAGCTTGAAAAAGTCATATGTCGGCTGGAGAATCGGGGGGCCCTTACGCTTCTGCATACGAGCGAGAATTTTTCTGTCAATGCCGGCGAGCAAAAGGCCGACTACTACTGCAAAGAGCAGTCCCGGAAACACGAGAACAGACCATGCGTTAGTAAGAATAGTAACTATAGTTTCCACTTTCACTCACCTCCCTTAGTGTACAAACACGAACATAAGCACCGTGATAAGTGCCGCGCCGACAACCGCATAAAGCGCATAGTCGTTGACAACACCGGAGTGCATGCCCTGAATAAATTTGAAATAACCCTTGAAGTCATGCTTAAAGCCCCAGAAGAGGTCAGAGCCGGCAACATGGGAATGGGTACTCTGCTCACCGCCGAAGAACGTTGCATACTTGCCGTCCTCGGAGTCCTCCTCAGTCTTTGCAAGAACACGGCCGCGTGTCTTGTCACCCGTGAGAATAACAATGCACACCGCGATGAGCACGATTGCAAAGAGAACAAGCCATAAAACGGGGTTCCAGAGAGTAAGAACAACGTCGTTTGCAGCATAATCGACAACACCTGCCGCAGCCGCAGTTCCCTCGCCCATCATCTTGTCGATGTAGTTTGTAACGTTGAGCACAGCCTTTGCCGCCGGAGCGAGAAGGAACTTTTCAACGAAGCCGTAGAACACACCGGAGAGAATACAGAGAGCGGACATAATCCACATCGGAACGCGCATTGAAAGCGGAACCTCTTTTGTGTCCTCAAGGTGCTTCGGGAGCTGACCGAAGAATACAGCCTGAGTTACCTTTATAAACGATGCAAGCGTCATAACAGAAACAACAAGCGCAACGATGGTTACGAATGCATAAGCAAAGTTACCTGTTTCAGCCGCTTTCTGATATGTAGCCTGATAAATCATCCACTTTGATGCAAAGCCGTTAAACGGCGGAAGTCCCGAAATGGAGAATGCACCGATAAGGAAGCAGATTGCCGTCTTGGGCATCTTCTTTGCAAGACCGCCGAGCTTGTCAAGATCGGTAGTTCCCGTAGCATAGAGAACAGCACCTGCCGTGAGGAACAAAAGTCCTTTAAACAGCGTGTGGTTCATTGCGTGGAAGAGACCTGCCTCAAGACCGAGCACAGTTGCAAGCCCGATTGCCGTGATAACATAGCCAATCTGTGAAATACTGTGGAATGCAAGCAGACGCTTGAAGTCGTGCTGTGCAAGAGCCATTGTAACTCCGACAAACATTGTTATCGTACCGAACGTTGCAAGCATGAGCTGAAGTGCCGGAAGATCCATTGCACGGAAGATGATATAGACAAGCCTTATCATACCGTAAACGCCTGCCTTGTTGACCATACCGGAGAACACCATCGAGATGGAGGTCGGAGCTGTCATATAAGCATCGGCAGCCGGTGCATGGAACGGAACGAGATAAGATTTTACGCCGAATCCCGCAAACATAAGCGCAAATGCGAGAACGGTCGTCGGGGTGAGTCCGTTTGCAAGAGCCGCGGAAATCTGTGCCATATTGAGTGTGTGGCACTGTGCATACAGAAGCGCAATACCCGCAAGCGTCATTGACGAACCGATTGAACCGACAATGAGATACTTAAAGCCTGCTTCAAGAGCACCGTTCTTATTGTTGCGGAATGCTGTCAATGCAACGGATGCAAAGGTCATAATCTCAATCATAACGAACATATTAAAGATGTCGCCCGTGAGAACAAGACCGAGCACCGAGCCCGAAAGCATAAGGAACAGTGTGTAGTAATGACCGAGATGATGGTCGCGTGCCATATACTTCATTGAGTATATCGCTGCAAGAAGTATCGTTGTTACAACAAGAAGCGCGAAGAACATATTAAGCGCATCAATTTCATATCCGATACCGATTGCATAACCCTCTACCGGTTCCCAGTTACCCATCCAGTAAGCAAGAATGTTGCCGTCGATGAGAACCGGCTTTATGAGTGCCGTAATAAGTGCGAATGCGCCGAATGCGGCGATAAGAGTTATCGTATTTCTGATAATCTTATTCTTTGCGCCGAAGATTTCCACGAGGAATGCGCAGAGAAAAAGTCCCATAACCGCAATCACCGGGAAATGCTTTACAAAATCAAGTGTAAGGAAGCTAAACATTATCCGCGAATCCTCCTTACTTCATCAGAATTTATCGTCTTGTACTTACGGTAAATCATAATTACAA
>JAFQVE010000139.1 GCA_017408185.1 Oscillospiraceae bacterium
AATAACAGAGTTACATCCGATATCCGCACCGTCACCGAGAATTGCCCCGACCTTACGGCGCTCTGTTTTATAATCACGATCTCCTCGTATAACAACGTTTTTTCCGTCTGCTTTCAGATTTGAACATACTGCTCCTGCACCGAGATGTGCGTGATTTCCGAGAACAGAATCTCCGATATAGTTGTAATGAGGTGCCTGAACATCGTTAAGAAGAACGCAGTTTTTAAGCTCCGAGGAGTTTCCTATAACGCACCTTTCGCCGGTTATTACGTTTCCTCTTATATATGCCCCCGGGCGGATTTCCGTACCTCTGCCGATAACGGAAGGTCCGATTATTGTTGCCGTGGGTGCAATGGTAACATCCTCACCGATAAGAACATCCTCCGCAAGAAGGCGGTAACCGGGCATACCGTCGGCTACAAGCTTCTCGGCAAGCTCTCCGATTTTATCGAGAAGCTCCCACGGATATTCGCAGCTTTCAAAAAGCGGTTTGAGATACGCTGTTTCGCATTCAAAAAGCTCTGCTGTTTTCACCCTTTTATCCAATGCTGTAACCCCTTTCTGAAATTACGTCTGCTATAAGCTCTGTATATTCTTTGCATTTTTGCTCGCTTTGGCATTCTGCCATAATCCGTATCAGCGGTTCCGTGCCGCTTGGACGAAGAAGAATTCTGCCCTTGCCGCCGATTTCGCGCTCTGCTGATTTAACAGCCTTTTGAACCTCGGCATCTCCGAACACTGCGTCCTTATCCACCACTCTTACGTTTTTAAGTGCCTGCGGATAAATGCTCACGCCCTCCGCAAGCTCAGCGAGTGACAGCTTTGAATCACAGATTTCCTCGGTAAGCATTATTGCCGTGAGAATACCGTCGCCCGTTGTGGCGTATTTTTTGAGAATTATATGTCCTGATTGCTCCCCGCCGAGGCTGTAGCCGCCCTTTTGCATACACTCGTAAACAAAGCGGTCGCCAACCTTGGTCTGTATGCTTTTTATTCCTGTCTCGGAAAAGCTTTCCGCGAGACCGCTGTTTGACATAACGGTGGTCACCACCGTGTCCTTGCTGAGCATACCGCGGGATTTTAAGCGTTTGCCGAGAATATAGAGCATAATATCTCCGTCTATCACATTTCCGTTTTCATCAACGGCAATACAGCGGTCTGCATCTCCGTCAAAGGCAAAGCCGCAATCGAGGTGCTTTTCGCGGACAAGATCCTGCAATTTTTCTATATGGGTGGAGCCGCAACCGTTGTTTACGTTAAGTCCGTCAGGCTCTGCTCCGATGACAACTGTTTGCGCACCGAGCGCACCGAACACGGATTTTGCAATCATCCACGAGGCTCCGTTTGCACAATCAAGCCCTATTTTTAAATCCTTATAGGAATTTGAAGCAAGGGATATAAGATATCCGAGGTATCTGTTTCTTCCGGAGGAATAATCCACTATCCGCCCGATGCGGTCGCCCGTGGCAAACGGCAAATCGCCTGATAAGCCAAGCGAGGAAAAATCTCCGTCGAGATAGCTTTCAATAAGTGCCGTTGTGTTGTCGTCAAGCTTTTCGCCGTATTTGTTTATTACTTTAATTCCGTTATCGTAATACGGGTTGTGGGATGCGGTAATCATTATTCCGCAGTCAAACTCATCCTGACGCGTTACATAGGAAACGCTCGGCGTTGTGGTAACGTGGAGCATATACGCATCGGCACCGGATGCCGTAATTCCCGCGGCAATGGAATATTCAAGCATATAGCTTGAGCGCCGCGTATCTTTTCCGATTACAATTCTCGGACGGTAGCCTGAGTTGCCGCAGCCGGAAAGAGAGGATGAAAAATACCAGCCGAGAAATCTTCCGACCTTATATGCCTGAACAGAAGTAAGCCCGACGTTCGCCTCGCCGCGGAAGCCGTCTGTACCGAAGTATTTGTTTTTCTTGTTTTTTTCCTCATCCGAGCGCAAGCAAATTTCATCCCTCAGAAGCGCATCGGCAGAAATGCCAAAAAGCTCACAGAGCTGCAGAACCTTATCTATCTGCGGGAGAGACTGGTCCATCTCCCATTTTGAAACAGCCTGCCGGGAAACGGAAATCTTTTCCGCAAGCTGTTCCTGAGATATATCCGCAGACGTGCGAAGCCATGTTATTTTTTCACCAATAGTCATCGGCATAAAACCGCCTTTCTTATTATCTATGCAACATAATAGCAAAATACTCCGGGTTTA
>JAFQVE010000013.1 GCA_017408185.1 Oscillospiraceae bacterium
GAACCGTAAACCGTTACAGTGAAATACTGCGTAGCTATTCTGCCAAACTCGTCAACTGCGTCGATTGCGACAAGACTGTCGCCCACCTGGCTTCCTGTCGGTTTCCAGCTGAAGGTCGCAGTTTCCGCATTGAAGCTTGCGCCGCGCGGAAGCGTTCTTGCGGAATACGTCACCGGTCCGTTGTCGTCCGCCGTTGCATTAAGCTTCACGGTAACGGTGCTTCCCGCCGATGTGGTGTAGCTGTCTGAAATCTCATCGAACACCGGCTCGTTGTTCTCCTCATACGACATCGGAATTTCAAAGCTCTTGCCTACTGCAACGTCATATGTATAGCCCTTACTCTCGTCCTTAACATCAACAAAACCGTTTATGAGCGAAACGTTTCCGAAGTTAATTCTGCCGTGAGTTGCATCGCTCATATCAACGCTCTCAATAATGTAAGCCGCGTTGCCGTGTCCCTTAAACTCCACGTTCAGGAGACGGTCACAAAGCGTGTCTGCCTCCGACTGTGTTATCTCGCGGTCAAATTCAACGTCACGCCAGTTCTCAAACGAAAGCTCACGCTCAAAGTTAAGAATTTTTCCTTCGATTGCCGCGCCGCGGGTTTCGACCTTCTCCGTTTCCGTTCCCATCATTTCACCGTCGTGGATATAGCTGTAGATGTTCTCGTTTTCTCCCGCGACTGTCCATACGCCTACAAAGCCCTTGAAATCAAATGTGTATCCCGTATCAGCATCGGTTATTCTGTACGTTACATCATTATTCTGAGCGTATACAACGTAATCCACTCTGCCGTCAACGAGCTCTACTCGGACTGCATTTGCGGCATCTGTTTTGCCCGGCATGACATCACCTGTCGGCTCGATGTCAACGCGCTTTATGCTCTTTATATAGCGTTCTTTGTTGTAGGGTTCAATAACCGTGGTAAACAGTGTGTTGAGCATCTCACCCTTGCGGCGGACGAGCATATATTCCATATGATTGATAATTTCCAGCTCACCGCCGCTTCGCGTTGAAATACCGTTTGCAAGCGTTACCTCATCCGGTGCCCAGTCGTTCACCGCCGTCATTCGCATATGGATGTCCATATTATCGTTTCTTGAATTCTTGCGGTAATCCTTTATCTTATAGTCAAGCCAGAATTCATTTACGCCGGGGTTATCCGCGCGCTTGATATCGTCAAGCCACGTATATCCGTCGGGGAACTGAAGCGGGGAATGAGCGTTTGAGGTGTCTGTCCATGGGTCGTTGCCGAACGTGACATCCTCACCGGCGTAGCTTCCGCCGTTCTGAGCAATGAATTTAAGGTTGTCCGAGACCTCAGGGTCTTCAATGCTGTTTGCATGGAAGGAATAGAGATGGTCGTCTCCGCCGAGAACCTTAAAGAAGTCAATTGCGTAGGATATTTCGTCATCATAGTCTACCATAACTACAGTACGGCGGTATTCGTCCGTATCCGCGTATGAGCTGTTTCCTCCGTCAACGTCCATGACCTTAACTCTCGTATCCTTTGCGTCAAAATGCAGTGGCTTGAGTGCTGCTTTACCCGAGCGGATGGAAGATTCGTTTACAACAACGCAGTTGTGCGAAATCGTCTTGTTTACCCACTGGCTGCGGTTTGCATCATGTCCCGTTGTCTCCGGGTAGCCGATGTCGCCCGACAGGTCGATACCGTAAGCCTCAATGCCGAGATTTAAGCCATCAGCGTGCTTATGCGAGAGCGCACCTCCGAAATACATCCAGAAATCGCGCTGGGTATCGACCAAAACGTTCTGCCCAACGGAGCTATGAAGCGTTCCTGCACGAAGAACTCCGAAGCCGTGCCCGGTGAGCATTGAGCTTTTGTCGAAATCATATTCGCCGTAGGTGTCAATTACCTCCCTGATCTCGGTTTGGATGCTTTCGGGGTCTTTTGTGAGAATATCGTAGTGGATATTGTCTAAATTCCCATCCCTTAAGAACCACATAAGCTGTGCTATTTTTATCGCCTGCTCCGTATTAACCTCTTTAACGTTCTTGAAGCCGTTCATGAGAACCTGGTCGTTATCCGGCATCCTGGCATAGTCTGCAAGAGCGCCGCTGTCGCCGATTGACGGAACACCACGGCGGACAAGTGTATACGGCAGCCACGCCGTTATCATGCTTACATATTTCGGATGCTCATACAAGTTCACCATTTCAGTCTCGTCATATGACGAAGCTGCGTCTGCAACAGATACAAGCCTTGTTATCCAGCCTCTGTTATAACCCGCTGCACCCTCGCTGCCGATACCGTCGCGTGACACCTCGGCAAGAAGGGTATTGCCCACATCGCCTCCGTTGTTATATGTAGAGTTGTTTGTTTCTTCGTATTTATATATCCATTCCATCATCTCGTCGGTTTCCGGATGGCTGTCGAGAACTACTGCCGCAAGAGCAACGCCTGCCTGATGCATTCCGAAATTTCCCTGCGAGGATGTATCCAAAGCAGCTTTATACCCCTCGCGGCAAATGCCGTCTTCACAGTTCTTGCGAAGTGTTTCCGGCGTCACATTGCCGTTTTCATCAAGCTTATGCTCAAGCTTGTACGTTTTTGCCTTTTCATCGAGGAACGAAACAACATACGGGTCATCATACATCGGCCAGAACGCATCATATGCCATCGGTAAGATTCGCGAAAAGACGTTTGCCTCCCAGATGCGTCCTACAATCTTTCCTCCCTTTGATCCTCCGTCTGAATTCAAGAAGCCTGAAGGATACAGGCGAAGGTTATATCCGGGATAAATATCCGCAATGCGGTCGAGCAATATTGCGCCGACTCTGCCGTATTTTTCATCTCCGGTATAGAGATATGCTGCACTCAATTTTTCAAGTGCTACTTGTACAATACCGGCATTATTTGCGCCTTGTGCCAACCAGACGCCATAGTGCATATAGTATGCAATGTATGTGTGAATTTCCGATGTTCCTGCCGGATATGTTCTTCCGGTGTCGTATCCAAAGCCGTCATCAACGCCCCAACGTGCGCCGTCAACTTCAACCTTCTTATATGGGTCTATGTTGTATGTTTCCGTCTTTGACGGATCACGAAGCTCTGAATACAGCTCATTATACAAATATCCCTCCGGATTTCCGTAGCCGTAGAACTCATACCACACATCGCTCTTTTCTGTGGTTGGAATATATGGGCAGTCGCAGACGGCATCCTTGTCACCGTGAGTAAGCATATTGTGGTGCTTTTCTCTTGCACGTGTAACGTCAAAAACTCCGTGCTCATCTCGCCCGAGCTCATAAAAGCTTTCAAAATCGTTGGACGGGAAAAGTCGCTTGCAGTCCGGGCACTGAACCTTCCACTTACGTGTGAACGGATTCGCTATCCATGCAAACAAACTGTATTTTTGTGCAAGGTTTACTCCGCAATAGCGGCAGATATAGGCTTCCGGATCGCTGCGGTAACCTATGGTTTCTGCACGCGGAATTCCTTCTGCGGGAACAAGCTCCCACAAAAAATCCTCCATACCCACATACCTATCCGCCGCATCAATCGCGCTTTGCACCGTGCTTTTTGCCCAAGTATATTTCGAGGCGTTTTCTTTTGCAATCTCCGCTGCATCATTTGGATAATACGTTCTTCCGACCTTTCCCTCGCGGACGGAGAAAAAGTGCTGACCGGAGAGCGTTATATTTCCGAGCGCAACCGTTGCCGTAACATTTGCCTCACCGATATCAAGCGGTGTAATATATCCGCTGTCGCTTACCGTCATTGCCTCGTTTTCTTCAATAGACCACACGATCTCGGCACTTGTCATATCAAGCTTTTCGCCCGCGGCATTTTTGCCGACTGCAGTGAGCTGAGCGCCCTCCGCTTCGGGGTTCATTGCATAAAACGGTGCTTCAATTTCAACGGACGCAAGGGTATTATCGGCGGTGGCGGCGCCTTCGGGGACAACCGTAACCGCAATTTCTTTTGTCGTTTTCTTTACCGTTCCGCTTTCCGTTTCGCTGTCTTTTAAGCTTACCGTAACGGTAACCTTTGCAGTACCTTCTGCCTTTGCGGTTATGGTTCCGTCGGCTGAGACCCCGGCAACGGCACTGTCATCAATTGCGTATGCAACCGATGCATACGGGTCTTTGCTTCCGTCGCGCTTTGTCTGCCATGCGTATTCAAAACCGTCCGTCATGTTGATATATGCTCCGAGGTTTACGCTTTCGCCGACGGAAATGGCATAGGCATCCTTTCCTGTCAGTATTTTATCAACCGTCGGAAGCTCTTGCCGTGCCGCGAAACGGATCAGCTGAAGCGGAAATTTGTATCCGATTCCTTTTTCTATAGGACGGAGCGTAAGAGTATGCACGCCCTTTGTCAGGAAGAACGAACGACAGCTTTCTGCTGAGTTGTTCATATAAGCCTCGTATTCTCCTGCAAATATGCCGTCAACATACACATATGCAAGCTTAGGTGCGTATTCCTGACTTGTGCAGGATATTATAGGGGTGTATACGCCCGCGTATGGAATGTCTATATCAAAAACAAGATCAGCATCGGCTGCATTTGTATTAAAATAAGTGCAGAAGCGCTCAGCTGAGATATTAGATGCGGAGCTATGTGACAGCTCGGTATTGAGCTCCCAGCCGTATTCGCCAAGTGTGACCTCTGATATTTTGGTTATCGGAAGCGAGGTAAACTTTAAGATTACGTCGTGAAGACTGCTCTCACCTACAGAAACATTAACCTTGTTTGTTGTCACAGTGTTTCCGTTAAGCGTGATTTCCGCATAAATTTCTGCAGCCGCTTCAAATATATCACCATAGAGACGGTTGTTTTCAGTTATCGAAACACCACCGGGCGGGGTGCTCTCTACAAACCAGTGGATTTGCGCCTGCGAGAAGTCAACCCCATAGCCGCTTTCCATCTCACCTGTAAGTGTGAGCTCTGCCTCGCGGAGATATCCGACCGTTTCCGGAGCGAAAAGCGATGCACTCTTAATCGGCGTGCTGTCCGTTACTGTAATTTCTGCCTCCGTATGTGCGCTGTAGCCGTCAAGCGTCAGCGTAACGAGAACCTTA
>JAFQVE010000140.1 GCA_017408185.1 Oscillospiraceae bacterium
CATCGTACCCACGGGTACGGTGTATACTCATTTTAGCATACGGCTTGATATTTTTCAAGACCAAAAAAGAAAGAAGGAATTTATAATGAAAAGACTCCTCAGCGTTCTTCTGTGCATCTGCATGGTTATGACGCTAATCCCCGGCGTAGGCGCAGAAATTGCAGGTGATGGGAGCGAAAACAATCCCTACCTCATCTCTTCTGTTGCTGACTTGCAGGCGTTTGCAGCAAATGTAAACAGCGGAACATCTTATTCGGGTAAGTTTGTAAAGCTTACAGCAAGTCTTGACCTTACGGGTGTTGAATGGACACCTATTGGAAAATCCGGCTATGAATTTGAAGGTACGTTTGATGGCGGATACCATATTATTACAGGACTTTCAATTGATACGCAAAACCGCTATGTGGGACTTTTCGGTAAGCTCGAAAATGCAACCGTAAAAAAACTTGGTATTGAAAATGCAGAGATTATCGCGGGAGATTCTGATGTTGCAATCCTCGCAGGTAACGCACAGGGCGGTTTGATCGAAAACTGCTATGTCACCGGATCAGTTGTAGGAAGTGCCGGAGTCGGCGGAATTCTGGGTTCTACTCACAGTAGCGAATATGAAACTACCATAAAAAACTGTTATGCACGTGTCGCTTTGGATAATACTAATGCATGGACTGCCGATTGGGCGGGCATTTCAGGCTGGAATAACGCAGCCAGCGTTAAGATTATAAACTGCTACAGCGCATGTATCGGTGAAATAAGGCCGATTGCCGGCTGGAGCGATGGATCGTCGGTTTCTAACGACCAGTTTGTGAATACATATTTTGATAAATCTCTTTCTCCGGACTTCTCACAAGAAGCAGGTCGTGTAGACCTCGGTAAAACGGCAGACGAGCTAAAAACGCAGACAACTTTCGCGGATTGGGATTTTACAGACATCTGGGCGATTGATCCAGACATAAACGGCGGATATCCTTATCTTCAGGGTTTTGACGGCGTTGCACTTTCCGGCGCACCGGGAACGCTGACTGTTATTCTTACAGATACAAACGATGATCCGGTTACTGATGCGACCGTTGTCGCAACGGCAGATAGCGGAGATATTACCCTTGTACATCAGGGTGAGGGCATTTATTCCGCATCTGTTCCGAATGAGAGCGCAACATACACCATAAGTGTAAACGGCGATGATGTTGGAACGGTTGATCATAACGGACAGGAAGCAAAAGAGACGGCATTTGAAATTGAAGCTTCAGTTGCTCTCTCTGGCACAACATATGAGTATGCATATGATTGCCAGAGAAGCCCGGCATTCCCGTCGGAAATGGGCGATGAAATCACTCTGCGCTGGTTTGATGTACCTCTGAAACGTGAGGGCGGAGACTATATTTCCTCCGAAGGAACATGGACACTCACAGAGGTTGGTCCTTACAGCGGATTTGACCCGGAAGATTATCCAAACCTTGATGACATAGTAGAATATCTTGCAGAATATATATATGGTCTGGAAGCAGGATCAGGAGAAGACTTCCTTATTCACAAGCTGGTTGATGAAAATGATACCCTTGTCGGTTACGGCGTTCTTGTCGGCGTTGACGAAACCAACGGATATGCATTTTTTGTAGGAGACGCTTTGGGCGGCAGCGGTGCAGGATATATCTTGTCCAAAACGGAAATTACCGAAGAAGAGATAATATTCACAACCGAGCAGATGGCACAGAGCACCAGCATCGCTGTCTCTGATACGGAAATCAGCTTTGCTGATGAAGAAGAAGGATATTCCGCACCTGCAGCTAAAACAATCACTGTTACCAACAACGGCGATACTGCTACAGCCGCATTGACGGTAACGCTTTCCGGTGATACCGATGCCTTCACCTTGAGTGCGGATACTATTGCCGCTATCGAAGCAGGCAATAATGCAGAATTTACCGTTGCTCCGGCAGAAGGTCTTTCCGAAGGTACATATGAAGCAACGATAACTATTAAAAACAGCGAGATTATGCCGTTGACAATAAGTGTAAGCTTCTCTGTAATCGCAGGCGAAGAAGGCGAAGAAGGCGAACAGCCGACCGGCAAGAAGCACTACGGCGGACTTCAAGCAGGCGGAGATACATCAAGAACAGGTGCAGATAATCTCGGCTTACAGTATAAGGATGAAGAAAAGCCTGAGTCCGAACAGAAGCCTGTCGTAAAGCCGGATGACGGTGTATGCGACGGTTCTGCGGCTGACAACTGCCCGGCAGTAAAATTTGCTGACCTTAACACAAGCGCATGGTATCATGCAGATGTTGACTATGCAATTTCAAAGGGTCTCTTCAACGGAACCTCCAACACTGCATTCTCACCCAACGGAAAGCTTACGCGCGCAATGCTTGTTGCTGTGCTTTACCGCGCAGAGGGCTCACCCGCAACAAACAAGAGCATCCCGTTTGCAGACGTTGATATGGGTGCATGCTATGCAAATGCTGTCATCTGGGCACAGCAGAACCGCATTGTAACCGGCGTTTCCGAAACTAACTTTGCTCCGGATGAGTATATCACACGTGAGCAGATTGCAACAATCCTTTTCCGCTATGCTTCCTACAAGGGAAGAAACGTAGACGTTAATGACGAAGCTCTCAGCTTTGCAGATGCAGCCTCCGTTTCGGATTATGCTCTCGCAGCAATGACCTGGAATATCAAGAACGGTTTTGTTCAGGGCAGAAGCGGAAATATGCTTGCTCCGCGCGAAAGTGCAACAAGAGCAGAAGCAGCAGCTCTTCTCCACAGATTTCTCGAAGCAAAGTAAACCCTGTACATAAATCAGGTTTTATGATGAGTTAAAATATAAAAGTGGGTGCTGCTCACCCGGGACCCGCAAAACATTTTTTGGAGGGAATAGAAAATGACAAAAAGAATTTTAAGCGCACTCCTTTGCGTTTGCGTATTTGCAACGCTTCTTTCCAGTATCGCATTCGGTGCGGCAACGAACATCAAGGTTACTTCAGCAGGCTACTTCAACAACGGCGATGTAAAAACACTCAGCATCGACTTTGGCTGGGACACGGCATCCGCAGCAAGCCGTCTCACGATTATGACAAACCGTCTGCGCTCCGAGGGAGAAGCAGGAACCGATAAGTATTACGGTGACTTCACAGACCTCGGCTACTACGGAAGCTCTTTCTCATCCTGGGATGAGGTTACTGCACAGGCAGGCAAGTTCGGCATGCTTCTTGCAACGGATGAGCATAAGATGGACTACGGCAAAACAAATTCGCTCACTCTTTACTTCGAAGAGGGCGATATCCCGATGAATGTAAACAAGACCTACTATGTATATCTCTGGACATAC
>JAFQVE010000141.1 GCA_017408185.1 Oscillospiraceae bacterium
GAATAATAAGGAAAACTGATAAACTCGGAAGAATCGTTATACCGAAAGAAATACGAGATTTTTTCGACATTGACATCTGCGAGCCTGTCGAAATTCTCGCTACCGAAAACGGAGTTCTTATACGAAAAGCAAATTACAAGCCGGTAAATCACCCTTAATTGTATACATCTCGCCTGTGACCAACATTTAAAATAAGAATTCTTATCTTATTCTCTTCTATTTCAGCAAGCAATCTATAATCCCCGACACGATAACGCCACTGTCCGCTTTTATTCGCAGTCAGCCCCTTACCGTGTTGACGGGGATTTTCGCAATTCTCAAGATTTTTTCTGATCCAGCCCAAAATCAAAGTCGCAGTATGACGATCTAATTTTTTCAAATCCTTTACTGCTCTTTCGGTAAACTCCACTGTGTATCTCATTGCAGGCCAAGTTCCCTTTCCACAGCATCAAGAGAATAGGTAACTGGATTATTTTTGTATTCAGCAATTGCCTTGTCAAACATTTCTAAATCGTATTCTGCTTCAATGCGTTCCATAACAGTTTGGCGAATCAGTTCGGATACGGAAAGTCTATTTAATTCTGCATATTTTTTAATGAGCAGGGTATCTTCATCACTTAATCTTAATGATATAGTCATATTCAACGCCTCCCGTAATACATCGTATTACAAAATTGTATATTTGTCAATAGTTTTTACAGAAATTCCGAAAAATACTTTTATCATTCCGGCAAATCCATATTCACATCATACCGTTTTTTTTACTGCCATATAGAAGCTTATGCCGGTTATCGGTGCAAAGGACACGTCAGGCGTGTTATATCTGTCAAGAAAGCGCGCCTGTATTTCATCCGACATGATATATTCGTAAATGAGAAAGCCGCAGTCAGAAAGAAGCTTTTCCATCTTTTCAAACGGCTCACTCTCAGGGCGGTCAAGCACGACAGTGCTTCCCTCTTTGAATATCCGTGAAAGCGCGCCCATCAGCCCCTGAAGCTTTATAATCGGCATATCAAAGCTTAGTCCTAACATATTGCAAAAACACATTTCATCCTTTGCAAAGCACGGAATTTCGATTTGCGATATTCTCCCTTTGCTTGACAGCAAAATGCGCGAGTGGCGCATTCCCTCGGCATCAGGAAGCTTAAACGGCGCAAGGCGCGTGTTAAAATCAACATACTGCCGCGCACCGAGCTGCTTTGCATTCCGCAATGCCGGAGCCGCATATTCCGCGCGGGCAAGCGTTTCCATAAGTATATTCTGCATAAATTTCCACCTCATTCCGACTAAAACAGCCCCTTTCGGGGCTGTTCTTCTTTAAGACAATTTTTCAATTGCGGCATCAATTCTGCGGAGAGTTTCCGCTTTTCCAAGGATGTGGCAGAACTCAACACCGCCGCCAGGCGTTACCTGCTTGCCGGAAAGCGCCGTGCGAAGCGGCCACAAAACAAAGCCGTTCTTAAGCTCGCGCTCTGCAATGTATGCAAAAAGCGTGTCATGGATGCAATCAAAGCTCCAATCGCTTATTCCCTCAATAACCGGACGAAGCTCACGCAGTGTGACAAGCGCGGTCTCTGCATTCGTCTTCATCTTCTTGTGGAAATACATCTCGCTGTCATATTCCGGAACAGCATCAAAGAAATCAACCTGCTTGGGAATATCAGAAAGACGCTCGCATCTCTGCTGAAGAAGCGGAGCAATGAGATCCGGATTAATGTCGGGGTTCTTTACGCCCTGACGGATATACGGGCGAGCAACCTCTGCAAACTGCTCCGGTGTCATTGCGCGGATGTACTCTGCATTTATATACTTAAGCTTTGCCGTGTCGAAAATTGCAGGAGACTTTGATATTCCGCGAAGCTCGAAAATATCAACAAGCTCGGAAAGCGAGAATATTTCCTGCTCACCGCCCGGGCTCCACCCGAGAAGTGTTACATAGTTTACAACAGCATCCTTAAGATAACCTTCGTTTATAAGATCCTCATAGGACGGGTCACCGTTGCGCTTTGAAAGCTTATGCTGTGCATCCTTCATAACCGGCGAGCAGTGAACATACGTCGGGATTTCCCACCCGAAAGCCTCGTAAAGAAGATTATATTTCGGTGCGGAAGAAAGATACTCCGAGCCGCGCACGACGTGAGTAATTCCCATAAGGTGGTCGTCAACAACGTTTGCAAAGTTATATGTCGGATACCCGTCGCTCTTTATAAGAATCTGATCGTCAAGGTCTTCATTCGGAACGGTTATATCGCCGTAAACAACATCTGAAAACGTTGTTTCGCCGCTTTCGGGCATCTTCTGACGAATAACATACGGAACCCCTGCATCAAGCTTCTCCTGAATCTCTTCCGGAGAAAGGCGTGAGCAACGTCCGTCATACTTCGTCGGTGCATCCCCTTCCTTTTCCTCATGGTCGGTCTTTTCGCAGAAGCAACGGTATGCCGCTCCCTTTTCTATCAAAAGCTCGGCATACTGCTTATACATTCCCATACGCTCACTCTGAACATACGGTCCTACGGGGCCGCCGATATCAGGACCTTCATCATAGTTAAGTCCCGTTTCACGAAGCGTGCGGTAAATAAGGTCAGTAGCACCCTCAACAAGACGTCCGCGGTCAGTATCCTCAATGCGGAGGATAAAATCACCGCCGTTGTGCTTGGCAATCATATAGGTATAGAGAGCTGTGCGGAGATTGCCTATGTGCATATACCCCGTGGGGCTGGGAGCGAAGCGCGTTCTTACCTTTCCTTTAGGAATACGCGCCTCTGCCTCCTCGTAAAATTTCATATCCATTTATCATCAATCCTTATCTTATCCCCCTCCGCTTACGCAACGGGGTAATATTGCTTAAATATTTCGAAACTATATTTATTTTTTCTTCGCCCATGAATCCTTGAGCGATACAGTGCGGTTAAACACAAGCTTTTCTTCTGTTGAAAGCTTTGTATCAAGACAGAAATAACCGTTGCGGAGGAACTGGTAATGGCCGTCACCAAGACCGTCTTTTATAGCAGATTCACATTTGCAGCCTGAGAGGATTTCAAGCGAATCGGGGTTGATGTTGTCCGTAAACGCACCGCCCTCAGGGAACTCGCCCGGATTTTCCGCGTTGAACAGATTTTCATAAAGGCGAACCTCCGCATCAACAGCGTCATGCGCCGATACCCAGTGGATCGTGCCCTTTACCTTGCGCTTGTCTGGCGTATCTCCGCCACGGGATTCGGGATCGTACTCTGCATGGATAACAGTTACATTGCCGTCCTCATCGGTTTCAAAGCTCTTGCAGGTAACGTAATACGCATACTTAAGACGGACTTCGTTTCCGGGGAACATTCTGAAATATCCCTTGACCGGCTCTGCAAGGAAGTCCTCCCGCTCGATATAAAGCTCACGCGAGAAGGTAACCTTATGTGTTCCGCTATTCTCGTCAGCCGGATTGTTCTGTGCATCAAAGGTTTCCGTCTGTCCTTCGGGGTAATTGTCAATAACAAGCTTTATAGGACGGAGAACAACCATCATACGCATTGCATTTTCGTTAAGATCCTCACGGATGCAATGTTCAAGGAAACCGTAGTCAACAGTGTTATACGCCTTTGAAACGCCTATTCTCTCACAGAAATTACGGATAGAACGCGGAGTATATCCGCGGCGGCGGAGTCCCGAAAGCGTCGGCATACGCGGATCATCCCAACCGGCAACGTGCTTTTCCTCAACAAGCTGGCGGAGATAGCGCTTGGACATAACTGTGTTTGTAACATTAAGGCGCGAGAACTCAATCTGGCGCGGCGGGTTTTCAAATCCTATCTCCCGTACCACCCAGTCATAAAGCGGACGGTGGTTTTCAAACTCGATTGAACAGAGGGAATGGGTAATGCCCTCAAGCGCATCCTGAATCGGGTGTGCATAGTCATAAAGCGGATAGATGCACCACTTATCACCCTGACGGTGATGGTGAGTGTGCAGAATTCTGTATATCGCAGGGTCGCGCATATTCATATTCGGAGATGCCATATCAATCTTTGCGCGGAGAGTGTGGCTGCCGTCCGGAAATTCGCCGTTCTTCATACGTTCAAAAAGGTCGAGGTTTTCCTCAACGGAGCGGTCACGGTATGGGCTGTTCTTACCGGGTTCCGTGAGCGTACCGCGATACTCGCGCATTTCATCTGCCGAAAGGTCGCAGACGTATGCCTTGCCGCGCTTGATAAGCTCTATCGCAAACTCATAGCATTTGTCAAAATAATCCGAGCCGTAGAAGATGCCGCCGTTAGGCTCAGCACCGAGCCAGCGAAGATCCTCTTCTATTGAACGGACATATTCATCATCCTCGCGGACGGGGTTTGTGTCGTCATAGCGAAGATTGAAAAGACCGTTATATTTCTGTGCAACGCCTGCCGAAATCCAGATAGCCTTTGCACTGCCGATATGCAGATAGCCGTTCGGCTCCGGCGGAAAGCGCGTGTGAATTTTTGTTAATCCCTTTTTTTCAATATCCTCATTTATCGCTTCGTGGATAAAATTGGTTGGGCTTGTGTTTACATCCATTATGTCAAACTACCTCCGATTTTTTACAGTTCACATTATTCTAAATTATATTTTACCACACTTTGTATGCAATACTCAATAGTAAATTTGAAATAATTCAGCAAAAAAATCCGAGCGACCTGTTTATCGTTCGGATTTTTATGTTGTACTGCGCATCGGTGAAGCCTTTCTTACAGTGGCGGTTCTGCCAACGCATCAAGCAGAAATTTTGTTGCAAAGCGTATTCCCTTTTCAAACGCTTTTTCAGAAGAATATCCACTTAACTCATTTATGTTTTCTTCATATTCTTCCAGCAATGCACGTTGTTCTTCATTGAGAGTCGAGATTAGTTTATTGAGACTCGCCTCTGTTTTTTTTACCGCACTCTGCATTTCGCAGACTCTTTCGTTACGGTTTTCAAACAAATATGTATTCCACAAATCAGAAAGAAACATGTTTCCACCTCCCGTTGCAAATAAAAAGTGCGCAGCCGAAGCTACGCACGAAAAATGCATACCTCCGATTGCTGCGACACAAATCTCAATATCTCACACAAGTGTGCAAAGATAGAGCATGCATTTTTACCGAAAGGTAAAAAATA
>JAFQVE010000142.1 GCA_017408185.1 Oscillospiraceae bacterium
GGGTAAGAATGCAGAAAAATATAACATCATCGACAATCCGCGCTTTGCTCAAATTGCGGCGAGCTCTGCAGGACTTGTAGTAAGCGACAGCCACACAGTCCAGATAGGAGATACGCAGGGTATGGCAACGCTTGATTTTGTTGACAATACAGCAGATCTTCTGATTGCATTCAAGTATCTGAAGGATACACCTGTCGCAGACAAACTCGCAAAGCAGATTTACTTCCTTGAAGAAGGGGATTTTTCAGAGCTCCACTATGATATCTACACAGAAAATCCCGAAAGTGTTGTTGATGAACTTGAAGCACTTGTAAGTCATGTTGAGCAGCCGAAAAGCAATATCCTTACGGGCTATGGTCTTGCACTCCTGCGCGGCGGTGAACGCCACGAGGCGATAAGCCACACCGGCGCGAATAATTCACTCCGTACATTCTGGATGTATGGCGGATGGGGAAGCTCGTCTCACCACCAGCGCGATAGTCTCAATATCGGAATTGAGGCATTCGGATTAAACCTTTCTCCGGATAACGGATATCCCGAAGCTACGGGAACTGATCCGAACAGAGTGCAGTGGGTTGAAACAACGCTTTCACATAACTCAGTAACCGTAGATGAAAAGATTCAGGCACAGACTCTCGAATCTGCAGACCCGCTTCACTACGACGGTGACGGCAGAGTAAAGCTTATCGACATGAGAAGCGAAGAAGCGTATCCGGAACTTGATGAATACCGCAGAACTCTTGTTACGGTGGAAGCTCCCGGTGATATTGCATACGCAGTTGACTTCTTCAATGTTCAGGGCGGAAGCTCGCATATTTACAGTTTCCACGCGCAGTCTGAAAGTGCGCAGACGGAAGGACTTACCATGGTTCCGCAGATGAAGGATGGCGAATACGCAGGCTCCTATGCCGGCGTTGATGTGCCGGGATTTAAGCAGGATCCCGGAACTGTCGATTCAAGCCTTTTCTATCCAAAGGGCTTTACGTGGCTTCGGAATTTAGATCGTGCCGAAAATCCGGAGGGTACGTTTGTTGTTGATTTTGCGATAACCGACTACAACAAGGCAATATCCAACAACAAGAATATCCACCTTCGTATGACGCAGCTTTCCGATACGGGCGCTGACTTTACCGAAGTAACTGTTGCTGACGGTTATGTCCCGAACAAGCAGGTGAATAAAAATCTGCCGCGCGGAATTAAATATGCGCTCGTAAAACGCGAGGGAGAGAACTTAAAGAGCTTATTCACGACGGTTCTTGAACCGTACCGCGGTGAACGTTATATAAAGAGCATCACACCTGTAGAGGTAACTCCCGCACCATCCACCGGAGAAGTGAAGGCAGTGTGCGTAGAGCTTACAAACGGACAGAAAGACTATATAGTATATTCCACCGACAGTTCGGTGCGGTATAACGTCGGCGGCGTGTTCGATTTCCAAGGCTTTGTCGGAGTTTACTCTGTAGATAAGAACGGACAGAATGTATATTCCTACATAAATGACGGCACGGTTATCGGAGACAATGCCGAACTCACTAAGGAATATACCGGAACTGTTGCGGAGTTTAACAAGGATTACGAATACAATAACCACATAACGCTCAATATGCAGGTTGATGATGCCACATCTCTTGCCGGAAAGACAGTAAGAGTCGAAAACGACGGAATTCAGAACGGTGTATATCTTATTCAGAGTGCAGAGAAGCTTTCTGATGAGCAGGTTAAGCTTAATCTCGGACTTGTCACAACTATCCGCAAATACGTGGATGAAAACGACTTTACAAAGGGATATGTCTATAACATCAAAGAAGGGCAGACTGCTACAATTGCAATTGAGCATGAGGAAGATTACAGCCCTGTATTTGAAGCGCTTACTTCAACCCCCACCGTCTCGGCGGGAAGCTCGCTCTCGATTCCGATTAAAGCAGAAACAGAACTTGACGGAGTTACAATTTCGTATGTCGGAACATCGCTCCCGCGTGGTGCAAGCATTAATGAAAACACCGGTGTTCTTACATGGAAGCCTGATGCATCTCAGGTCGGTGATAATCACGTTTCGGTAACGGCGCGAGATTCAAGCGGAAGAGAATCTGTGTGCCATTTTGTGATAACTGTCTATGGTTCAACAACCGGCGGCAGTTCAAACGACACACAGACAGATGAGAATGAAAATTCACCGTCCGGTGATACACCTCCCGCCGGTGGCAGTGGTGGAGGAGGCGGTGGCGGCGGTGCCGCACCGACCGACAAGCCGGATGTTGACGATGAAAGCCTTCTCCTTGAGGAGAAGGTGCCGAGCGAAGGCGAGGCGGATGAGGTGGAAAAACCGCAATTCACAGACCTTGGCAACCACTCATGGGCAGCTGATGCAATAAACGAACTTGCAGCAGATGGAATAATAAAGGGCACGAGCGCAAGTACGTTTAGTCCAAAGAGTAATATCACCCGCGCAGATTTTGCGATACTTCTTGTACGTGCGTTCAATCTAACGTCAGAAAATTCGGAAAACTTTGCAGACGTATCGGCATCGGATTACTTTGCATCTGAGCTTGCAATAGCACGCAACACAGGCATTGTCAACGGCATCGGTGATAATAAATTTGCACCGCGAAACTCCATCACCCGTCAGGATATGATGGTGATAGTCTACCGCGCACTTTCAAGCCTTCACCTTGAGGGTAGTGAGGCGCAGCCGAATGTCGGCGCGGCAATGAATGATAGTCCGGTGGACTATCAGAACCGCGACGTGACCGAGCCACAGCGAGACGGGGACCGCCGAATGGCGGTGGATGAGGTGTTATCGCAATACCCCGACTTCGACACTGTCGCATCATATGCCCGCGACGCCGTCTCCGCTCTCATCTCCGCAGGCCTCGTCAACGGCAAGAGCGGTCTCATCGCTCCTCTTGCTTATACGACAAGAGCGGAAGTCGCAGTGCTCATTAAGCGCATATTGGATTATGTAAAATGAAAAGGAGAAACAGTAAAATGAAAAAAATTATTGCATTAACCCTCGCACTGATTATGATTGCATCCCTTGCTGCATGCGGAGGAAACAGTACGGACAAAACTCTCGCAAACACAGACCCGCTCACTAAAGATGATGTCATTACAATGGTGGTCCTTTCCAACGCAAGCTGGCCGTTCCGTGAGGACTGGAAAATATGGGACTACATTGCAGAAGGAACAGGTTCAACCCTTGACGTAACTGCGATAATTACCGATGCAGACGCAAAATACGCAACCATGTTTGCTTCCCCGGAAACCTTGCCGGATATAGTGGGATTTTCTCACAAGACCGGAACGGATAAGTTCGTTCTTCAGGGTGCTCTCGTCGCTCTTGATGATATGTCGGAGTATATGCCGAACTATAACGCTTGGGTAGATTCACTTTCCGAGGATGAAGTGAAAAATGTTATAAACACACGTAAGGGGCATGACGGAAAAATCTATGCTGCTCCGGTTTCCGGAAGAGAACTGTCTCAGAACCTTCGCGCA
>JAFQVE010000143.1 GCA_017408185.1 Oscillospiraceae bacterium
CTCAGTGTAATTGTACCACTTTTATCTCCATTAATCAATCCATTTTATAATTA
Source organism: Oscillospiraceae bacterium (assembly GCA_017408185.1). Next base: position 54 of record JAFQVE010000143.1, read on the forward strand.
TTTTACCAATTCTTTGCTCGGCGCACAAATCAACAGCGGACAGGGTAAATTCCCCGTCCGCCGTATTAGTAATTCACTTTACATAATCGAGTATTCTCTTGATAAGTACTGCCACCTCTGCACGTGTGGTGTAATCCGTCGGTGCTATACGTCCATTCTTGCCGTTGACGATGCCTACTCCGATGAGCGCGGAGACTGCGTCCCGGGCGTATGGTGCAATGGTGTCAAAGTCGCTGTATTGCGGCTCGTCGTAAATGCCGAACTCTACACCCCGTTTCTGCAGTGCCCGATAGACGATTACCATCATATCCTGACGGGTGATGGCGTTTTTCGGTGCAAACTTGTTATCACCGATACCGGAGATAATTCCGTTGTTACGTGCTATTGCAAGCTCGGATGCGAAGTAATCATTTGCAGAAACATCTGCAAAGTTTTCTGTATTGTCACTTGAAAGGTCAAATGCACGGACGAGAAACAGTGCAAAGTCTGCTCGGGTGATGTTAGCTGCCGGACTAAAGGTGTTTGCAGACGTGCCCTTTATAATTCCGTCTGTTGCAAGCGCGCCTATTGCCTCTTCTGCCCATGCGTGGCTTGCAATATCAGTGAAGCGGAGAGAATTATTTTCCGTGCTCGTGTTATCAGTGTTTCCTTCATTTTCTCCGCTTTCACTGCTTGTATCGGATCCATCGGCGTTTGTTTTATCATCCGGTTTGTCCGTCGGTGTAGTTCCTCCACCACCGCCACCGCCGCCGGCAGAACCACCGGAGTCTCCTGTTGACGGTGTTTCCTCACTTCCGTTTTTATCTCCGGTGGTTGAGCCGTACACGGTTATATAGAAGTGTCCGGTTGACTGTCTTCCGGACTCATCCGTTGCCGTTACCGCGAAGTGGTTTCTTCCAACTTGAGAGCTGTCAGGCTTCCACGAAACTTCGCCGGTTGCGGAGTTTAAGCTTGCACCGCGCGGAAGAGTTTCTGCGGAATATGTTATATTCTCGCCCATATCACTTGCCGCACTTACCGTAACAGAAACCGAGCTTTCTGCACTTGTTGTGGTTCCCGACGGAAGAGACACAAACTCAGGCGCATTGTCATCTGCAAACGAAAGCGGGATATATGCATTCTGTCCCTCGGCAATGATGAAATTGTAGCCTGCAGAGAACAGCGATGCATTGGTGTGCTTGCGAATTGTTGTAATCCGGCCGACATCTAAAACTATGTCGCTGCCGCTTCTGTCGGCACCTTCGATTTCCCATGTTCCGCTTCGGACGGCATCGCCGTTATCCACAAACACAAAGCGTCCCGCAAGGTCTGAAAGCTCTTCATCGCTTACCGGTTCAGAAGGCGTGAGCGTAATAAAGTTTTCTTCCGCAAGGGTATCGGTAAAGCTCTTTACCTTAGCATAAATGCCTGCTTTTTTGCCTGTATTCTCACCGATAATATCTCCGTCGCAAACATACTTATAGATATTCACACCGTTCTGAATGCTGTACACTCCGACAAATCCGCGGAAGCTTATATCCCGTCCGCCGTCGGTTACCGTATAGGTAACGGTGTTATCGGTAGAATAAAACACATAATCCACACGACCATTCGTATGCCCGATTCTGAGCGCACGTGCCGACGCACCTTCTGCCGCGGGCTTATCCGATATCAGCGTCAGCTCATCTGCGCTCTTTAAATAACGGTTTTGCTTATACGGTTCCAAAACAGTTGTGTACGTAGTATCAAGGTTTTCTCCGCTGTGCTTTATGAGCACATATTTAAATTTGTCGATTTGCTTGTTTGCCCCCTTGCGCGGAGGATAAGCATCTGCAATTGAAAACTCTGATCTTACCCCTTCCTTCATGTTACCGCCGTTAAATACCGTCATATGAAGCCCGAGTCCTTTGGAATCCTTAAGACTCTTCTTAAAGTCGGTTATTTTAAAATCAAGCTCAACCTTTTCTGCCGGGGTGTTGTCACGGTCTACGTTTTCAATCCATGTATAGCCGCGCGGGTATACCGTTTCATATGCCCATTCCGCAGGTGAGTTCGGGTCCTGACCGAAGGGAACATCAATTCCCGCATAGCTTCCCTTGTATTTTCCGTTTTCATCAACCTGTGATCCGGTTACGTATTCACCGTTTTCATAAACAGTGTCAAACTCAAGTCCCGAATACTCACGGATTTCATTGCTCGTTGCGTGGAAGCTGTAGAGGTGGTCATTTCCGCCGAGAACGCGGAAGAAATCGACCGTATAGGAGTTTGCATCATCAACCTCAACAGTTACAACGCTTCGTCTGTATTCGTCGATTTCCGGATACAGATAGCTTGCGGAAACATCCATAACCTGAACCTTTTCGCCGAGGTCAAAGTGATGTGCTTCTCCCCTTGCCTCCGCATTTGTATCCTGCGATCTTTCATTTACCATAACAGTGTTGTGAGAAAGCGCAGTTGATACCCACTGAAGTCTGTTCGGCTGTGTTCCCGTAGTCTCGGGGTATCCGTTATCGGGCAAAAAGTCAAGTCCGAATGCCGTCATTCCGAGGTTTAAATCTTCATCGTGCGCGTGACCGTCGTTTGTACCGAAATACATCCAGACATCACGTCTTGTGTCGGTTGTGGTCGGATCGGTTATGTTGTTTGTATAATCCACACCGTTGCGAAGTGCAGCAAATCCGAAGTTCGTCATAACCTGAGATTCAGGTACGAATTCGCCGTATGTTTCAATAACCTCACGCACCTCATCCTCAAGCCTTTCGGGGTTTCTTTCCGTATCAGCATAGTGGAGTCCCTCGGCAGTATTACCGTTGAGAAGATACAGGATCTGCGCAAAAATCGGATCTTTGATTTTCCGCCAACCGGCAAGTGCAACATCCTCACTCATCCAGTGACCGCGCCTTAAC
>JAFQVE010000144.1 GCA_017408185.1 Oscillospiraceae bacterium
GAAAAGCTTGCAGGGCACCGTGTTCTTGCGCTTAACCGCGGTGAAAAGGAAGGATTTTTGAAGGTGTCGGTTGAGACTGATCCGCTAAGACCTCTCAATAGCATCTGCTCGCTTTATGTTCAGGGAACAAGTGCGTGTGCTGCGGTTGTCCGCAATGCTTGTGAGGATGCATATTCCCGTCTTATATATCCGTCGATTGAGCGTGAAATACGCTCAGAGCTTACCGATGCCGCGGCAGAGGATGCGATAAAGCTTTTCGGTATGAATCTGCGCCAGCTTCTCCTTGCGCCTCCGGTTAAAGGGAAAACGGCAATCGGTCTTGACCCAGGATACCGTACAGGATGCAAGCTCGCCGTTGTCGACAAGACCGGTAAGGTACTTGACACGGCAGTTATCTATCCCACACATGGAGCAGGGCAGGAGGCACGCTCGGCTGAGATTTTAAAAGACAAAATATCCCGTTGGGGAGTTGAAATTGTAGCGATAGGAAACGGCACGGCATCAAAGGAAACGGAAATGTTCTGCTCGAAGGTTTTAGAATCAATCCCCGAAAAGGTTTCATATATGGTTGTTTCGGAGGCCGGTGCATCGGTGTATTCCGCATCAAAGCTCGCGGCAGAGGAAATGCCGGAGTTTGATCTTACGCTTCGTTCTGCCGTGTCAATTGCAAGAAGACTTCAGGATCCTTTGGCAGAGCTTGTAAAGATTGAGCCGAAGGCGATAGGCGTCGGTCAGTATCAGCATGATATGCCGCAGAAACGCCTTGAGGGTGCGCTTGACGGCGTTGTTGAGGATTGTGTAAACAGCGTTGGCGCGGACCTTAATACTGCATCTGCGGCACTGCTCGGTCATATTTCCGGTCTTACGTCAACCGTATGCAAAAATATCGTTGCGTACCGTGAAGAAAACGGAAGCTTCACCTCGCGCGCAGAGCTGAAAAAAGTGCCGAAGCTCGGCGCAAAGGCTTTTGAGCAGTGTGCGGGATTTTTAAGAGTTCCGGGAAGCAGTAATGTTCTTGACAATACGGCAGTTCACCCTGAGTCATACAAGGCGGCAAAGGCGCTTCTTGCTCATTTCGGAATTGACGAGAAAGACATTCTTGAGCAGGGCGATAAGCTTACCGATGCGGCGGCAGGTGCAGACCTTTCCTCTCTTGCAGAAGAGCTTGGTATCGGCGTTCCCACGCTTCACGATATCATCCGCGAGCTTGCAAAGCCGGGACGTGACCCGCGCGGAGAGCTTCCCGAGGCAAGCCTTCGTGAGGACGTTCTTGACATCAAGGATTTAAAGGAAGGCATGACGCTGACCGGAACAGTACGCAACGTTATAGATTTTGGCGCGTTTGTTGATATAGGCGTGCATCAGGACGGGCTTGTTCATATTTCCCAGATAAGCAACAAGTTTATAAAGCATCCGTCAGAGGTGCTTTCCGTCGGAGATATCGTCAATGTAAAAGTTCTTTCCGTTGATGTAGATAAAAAGAGAATAGGCCTTACAATGAAAGGCGTTTAAGTGATAACAACACCACACCGGATGGCAAAGCCATCCGGTGTTGTAGAATCTGCTATGATTTTCGCATCCATGTTTTTATGATTCAAAATATTTTATTGCCGCATTATCAACAGAGCAGGTATGTTTTACGCATAGCGCTGCCATTTTACCTGCGGCTTCGCCTGTCAGCGCACAGGTGGGGATAACTCTTGCAATCTCCCAACCATTGGGGTCGGGAGCGGAAATTATTCGTCCGGCGGCAATAAGATTTTCAAAATCTTCATTATACAGCGAACCTATCGGAATTTGATATTGCTTTCCGGACTCCACATTAAGTCGCCAGTCACCGACAATTCCGATGGAATCACTATATTTTTCCCCATCAATAGCACGGAAATCAGCTTTGCCGACTATTCTCCTGATTTTGCGAAGCTGAGCCATTCCGGGAAGCGTCATAATATCATATGCATCGCGCTTGTTCTTCTTAATTTCTTCAAGCAGATGCATTTTTCCGTAGATAAGATAATCCGTAACATTTTTTGCGGTAACGCCGCGGAGATGGTTATCATTAGGAAGATCATCGCCGCCTGCTATCCAGTTCCATTTGCGTATGTCGCAGGGGCTTTGGTTAAGCTCTGCAACCTCGTATCCGTGCGTCACATAGCTCATAAAATTTTCGCCTTCAACGGTCGGAACGCCGGCACGGTGCATAACTGCGGCGCTGCCCGTTGCATCTATAACCACCTTGCATTCAAAATACTCGCGCCCTTCTATTGTCTCAACGATAATGCCGGTGCATTTGTTGCCGTCCATTACGGGATATGTCGCAAGCGTATCGAAAAGAAGGTTTACGTTGTTTGACAGGACATATTCTTCAAGCGCGAGCGAAAAAACAGTCGGTGAATAAAAAGTTTCGTATCTTCCTTTGGGAGATGCGTTTTTGTTTTTCCAGTCATCGGAGAGGTTGTCGAAGCTGTATTTATATGAAAGCTTTATAAGCTCTTCTGCAATGCCGCAAACAAGCTGATTTCCGCGCCCGTCGCAAAGTGGTTCGTAAAATGAAATGAGGCCTTCTGTTGCAAGTCCGCCGAGGTTGACGAGTTTTTCGACCAAAAGCGTTTTCATATTGCACCGTGCGGCGGAAACAGCAGCTGAAACTCCGGCGATTCCTCCACCGACAACTATTACATCATACTTTTCTCTTTTTATAGGTTCCGGATTATTCACGAAAATCTCCTCCATTATAATCTGTTTATGTCCATTATATAAAATAAAACAAAACTGTGCTACATTTATTTCGTAGTGCAGTTTTGTTTTTTCAACCTCATTCTTCTGTTGTGCCGGTATATCTTGTCGGGGTTGTGCCGGTAACGCGTTTGAATCGCGTAACGAAATAGGAATAGTTAGTAAAACCTGAATTATAGCAGGCGTGGGTTGGAGAGTGGCCGTTATCCAAAAGGTATTTGGCATGCGATATACGCACTTCGTTGATATATTCGTTAGGCGTTCCAAGATCAAATTTTTTAAAAAGCCGCGCAAGATACGTCTTGGTTATACCAAGTTTTGATGAAACTTCATCTACGCCGGAAAGCGTTGCAAAATTGCGATGTACATAGTCTATTGCCGCCTGAAGCTTCGGAGGAAGGATTGTTATCTGGGCAGAGTCTGTTATATTCTCCTGTGAGGACGCAACGATGTCTATAATGCGGATTAGATATGAATAGGCAAGAAAATCGTTGAAGTTTTCCTCCATGGCAAGCTCTTCTATCTTTTTCAGCGTGCCAAACACAGTTTCCCTGCTTGCTCCGTTAAGGGAAAGAATGTTCTTTTTAGCTACGTATTGACCGTGAAACACCTTTGTGAACGGGTTTATAATATTTATTTTATTGAACAGCTCTATCGGAAAGATTATTTCATAATAGTCAACATGTGTGGTCGAGAAGAAACGGGACATTACTTCGGTGTTTTCAGGGATGATGATAGCATCTCCGTAAGCGGGCATATATGTGGTGTTGCCAAAGATAAAACCGAATTTTCCGGACATAAAGAAATAAAGCCTGCAGAAAGCTTCAGCCTTGGTATGATATTCAATTTCACGTGTGACAAGATGCTTGTGCTTATAATGTGTAAATATGATAGGAACTTCCGCATCTTTTGCGTAAGAATAGATAAGAGTGTGCAGGACGGAACGTGATATTTTTACGCCGAATTTTTCAAGAAGCTCGGGAACATACCGCATAACACCACATCCTATCTGTCAAATAAGTTGAATTTATAACAAATATATCACAGCAAGATAGATTTGTCAAGCCGGATAAGATGGCAAGCCGGCTTGCATAAGAGGTAAAATTTCCTACAGTTTCATTTTTTGAAAGATAATAACAGAAAATTAAACCAAGGTTGAAAAAATGAAAAAGTAATACGAAAAAGTTATATAATCCGCTTGTGAAATGTGTTACGATTATGATAAGAAATAATGTAAGGTGGTTATTTATGAAAAAAAATCAGCAAAAAATGTGGGGGATGCTTGTTCATCTGAGCATGCATATGTGGCAGACTAAATTTGATACACTGCCGTTTGATGATGATTTCTGGACATACATCCTCGAAAAATCAAAGGAAACAGGGTTTAATACAATCATCCTTGATTGCGGCGACGGAATCCAATATGCAACGCACCCTGAAATTTCAATGAAAGGGGCGTGGAGCAGAAGCCGCGTTCGCCGCGAGGTTGCACGCGCAAAAGAAATGGGTATCACGCTTATCCCGAAGCTCAACTTTTCAACGGGACACAAAATGTGGCTTCATGAATATGAGCGGATGATTTCAACACCGCCGTATTACCGGCTTTGCAACGATCTTATCCACGAGGTTTACGAGCTTTTTGATCATCCGGAATATATTCATATCGGTATGGATGAAGAAATCGACTGGGTGTGTGCAAAGGACGAATTTGTTGTTTACCGCAAGGGCGAGCTTTTCTGGCACGATATGAGATATCTTTTGGATTGCGTTCATGATACCGGCGCAAAGCCGTGGATATGGGCAGATCCGCTTTTTGAACATACCGAGGAATTTATGAAGCATGTCGAGGCTGATGAGCTTATTCTCTCGCCGTGGTATTACAACGCTTTCCACGAAGAACACTTCACGCCTGTTGAAAAGTGGGAAAAGAATCCGGGTGACGGTGCCGAAGGAGAAATCAAGTTTATTGAGCAGATTCCGCAGAAGGTGAAAATTCGCGAATGCGCGGCAAAGCTTATGGAGCGGGGCTATACATATGTTCCTACAGGCTCGGTTTACTGGCATAACGATTATAATATGCCGGAAATGGTAGAGCATTTTGAAAAAGGTGCGCCGAAGCGTGAACAGGTTCTTGGTTACATAACAGCCCCGTGGAAGGCAACGCTTCCGGAAGGCAAGGCGGATTTTGATGAATCCTTTGAAACTATGAAAAAAGCAATGGAGTATTATAAAAGTCTGTAAGGTTAAATAAGAAAAATAAGGAGGGAATGTGAATGAAGAGATTATTGTCTGCGGTTATTGCGATTGCAATGTTTATATCGCTGCTTCCTGTTACGTCTGTCAGCGTTTTTGCTTCAACCGGTGTAGATGTTATCCGCTATGACCTTGCAAAGGTTCTTGAAGAAAACGGATTTACACACAATAGCGGAAAAACGGTATCTGAAATTGCGAAAGCATTGGCGGGAAATCTGTTTGAATTTTCCGCTGTAGCTGATGACAAAACATCATCCGGTGGTGGCTCGATTCGCTTCAGAAACTATGCCGGAAACTATAATATTCAGATAGTGAAGAATAAATGGATAGAGTTTAACATCTATGTTCCTGAAAAAGCTGATTACACATTGGATGTGTATTATGGATTATATAAAGAGCATGGAACAGTCGACATATATCTTGACGGAGCAGAAGCATCCATAGGAAGCTATGATATATATGCGGAGGGGAAAACATTTAATGTTCTCTCGTCAACACCATATACAGTTTCCAATGTTTCGCTCAGTGAAGGATGGCATACAATTAAGTTTACTGCAACCGGGGGTGCCGGTTCGGTTTCGACATTTGTTTTGCGCAAACCGAAGCCGGTTCTTCCGCCGTTGGATTATGCCGGAACGGAATATAACACAGAATATAACTTTATAATGCTGAGTGACTCGTGGGATCCGCTTGCAAATGAAGATCAGAAGCTTCCGGATACTATAAGTAAGAATGATATACGCGGAATAAAATATGAACATACTGTCGGTAAAAATTGGTGTTGGTACGGAATCGGTCCGGAGTATCTTGCGGATAATACGACGGCTCACGTTTATCGGTATAACGGGAAGTTTGATGCCACAGACCGTTTGAGGTTAATGCTGCCATATCAGAAATGGGCTGCATTTAAAATAATAGTTCCTGAGATCGGGAAATATGCGGTAAGCCTTGAGTATGCGGCATATAACACAACTGCCGGCGAATGTGATATTTATATAGTTCCGCTTGTCGACGAAGATAAAATAGATGCGCTTTTGATAAACGACAATTACGTGGGACATGTGAATTTTCTCGATGATGAAACATGGTCGGTCGCTGATGAATATTTAGGGCTTAAAGATTTTTATGAAGCCGGAGAACACCTTTTGGTGTTTAAAAATACGTCATCTAAAGGAATCAGAAGGCACATTACGCCAAGAAAGCTTTATATCGAAGGTGCGAATATATTTAAGACCGTTGAGCTGTCAATAGACAAAACCGGAACTTTCGGCTATGGCGATACCGCTCAAATCTCCGTTACTGCAAAGCTTGCCGATGGAACAGAATTGGACAAAAGCGAATATTCCGTCTCTTATGCAACATCAAACGAGAATATAATTGCGGTTGATGCAAAGGGTAAGGTCACGGCACGTGGAGACGGACAGGCAAAGGTATTTGTGGCGGTAACTTCAAACGGTTTTACGCGAACTGAAGAGCTTGTGATTTCTGCAATTGACGATACAGCAGTAAAAGAAATCACTTTGGATATTTCAGAAAATATGTTTGTCGGAGAAACGGCAAAGTTTTCTTTCACAGCTTTAATGGAAAGCAAGAACAGAATACCGATAAGCGAGGATGTTACTTATACATATTCTTCCGACGGCATAGTTTCGGTGGAAAGCGGCATTGTAAATGCTCTGTCTGAAGGAACTGTGAGAGTGACGGCGAATGCGGTCTTCAGGGACGAGCCTGTTTCGGATTATGTCGACATCACCGTAATAAATCACGATGGAAAAAAGGGCTCTAACATATATACTGACGAAAAACGAGAAAATGCTGTAGAAAATATAAAAAAATACGAATGGGCAAAGAAAGAAGCGGAGGCAGCAATCAGTGTTGCGGATAAGTATTTGGAGTCTTATGAATTTCTTTATAATCACATTCCGTATGATTCTTTCCCTCGCAGTCGTCAGGTAGGAGAGCGGGGAGATCCCGAATATAACCTTTGTCGATATTGCGGAGTTGATATTGAAGGTACATATGGCGCAAACGGCTCCGGTGCATGGGTGATAAATATATTCAGCCGTCCGTGGAAGGTACAGTGCCCGGATTGCAAGCGCATTTTTCCGTCCAATGATTTTGAAAGCTTTTATAATCTTGGACTTTCGGAAGACGGAAAATGGAGCAAGCAGCGCGCACTTGATGCGCATCGTGAGATGCTCATTGAAAAAGGACTGCTTTCCGATACCGGTGAAGACGCTCCCGCAGAAGAATACAGCGACGCATGGTATAAGTACTACGGCTATGGCGTAGAAGGCGGATATCTCTATAACGAAACTTACACCGAATTGTGGAAAGCGGATAGCACGAAGCGCAATATTGACCCGCGTACCGGAGAGGCTGTGGACGGGCTTCGCTGGGGCGTTGATGACGGCTTTGGGTATCTGCCCGGGCGGCTGTGTACAGAGACCCAACCGGAGAGGCATTGTTACATTGCGCTTTATTCCTTCTTTATGTGGGGAAATGTAAGAAGTGCAATCAGATATCTCGCAGATGCTTATGTATACACGGGAGAAGAAAAATATGCAATAGCGGGCGGCATGCTTCTTGACCGTGTTGCGGACGTTTTTCCCGGATATGACATCAGTGTTTACAATGACTCCGGATATGTAAAATGTATGATAAATGACGGAGGCTCGGGGTTTGGCGCTGTTCAGGGAAGAATAACCGATTGTGAGCTCGGTGTTGTTCTTGCACGTGCATGTGATGCATTTTTCCCGATTCTTAAAAACGAAAAATTCCTTAATACAATGGCGGAGGTCAAGCCTGAGCAAACGAGCTCAGTGAAGATTTGGGAATATTGGGAAAAGAATGTTCTTGAAGAGATTTTTGAATCTGCAAAGGATGGGCAGCTCAACGGAAACTTCGGTATGGCAGAGGAAGCGGTCGGCACTGTGGCGATTGTTCTTGACCGCGAGCCGAAAACAACAGAAATTCTCGAGTGGCTGTACGCTCCAAATACAGGAGATGAGAAGCAGAATATACAAGGTGGACAACTTGAGCTTACCATTGTAAATACCGTTGACCGTGACGGAATGGGAAATGAATCGGCTCCGTATTACAACATTACTTGGCTTGACAGACTTTGCACTCTCGCCGATGTGCTTACTCTCTATAAAGGCAACGGAGATTATGGACTGTATGACAACCCCAAGTTTGCAAAAATGTTCACAACGGCGCTTCCGATAACGATCACAGAATCTCATCATGCACAGATTGCGGATTCAGGGCAGATCGCAGGTATTGAATATGCAGGTAATATCAACATATACATTCAGGCGTTTAAACAGCTTATGAATACACCGTATGCAGAGGAAATTGCACAGTATATTTACTTGCGCAACGGAAAGACAACGGATAATCTTCACTATGACATACTTGAAGAAAATCCGGAAAGACTTCAGGACGAGCTTCTTCTGCATGTTGATGAGAAGAATCCGGCAAGAAGCGAAATGATGGCGGGGTACGGTTTCGCGGTACTTCGTGACGGAGGAAATTACACCTCGGCAAGCTTAATGACATCAAATAACAATCTTCGCGATTTCTGGATTTATTTCGGAAGAAACAACGTAAGCCATTCGCATAATGACACGCTGAATATCGGAATAGAAGCATTTGGGTTGAATTTGGCGCCGGATATAGGTTATCCGACAAATACAGGGAACAATCCCGAACGAATGCAATGGATCAGCGCAATGCTTTCGCATAATACCGTTATGGTAAATGAAAAACAGGTTCAGGATATGACGGTAGGAAGACCGCTCCATTTTGACAGCACGGAAAATGTTAAGCTTGTTGATGTAGATGCATCAGCTGCATATGATGAAACGGATGCTTACCGCCGAAGCCTTGTTATGATAAAGGTGAATGACGACATTTCATACGGTGTTGACTTTTTCCGCATAACCGGCGGCGATAAGCACACCTTCAGCTTCCATGCACAGTCAGAAACAGCAACAGGGGTTGAAGGTCTTGACGGGCTTACTCACGATGAGGTTGTAAAGGATGAGTTTGGTAACGATATTGTCGGCTCATACGCAGGAGCTGATGTTCCGCAAGGTCCGGACCCGTACTCAAGAACGGACACATCAAGCTACGAAACAAAGTATCCGCATGGATATACATGGCTTTATGATGTACGTCGCGATAAGTCGGCAGAAAATCAATTTGCCGTTGATTTTGAAATAACGGACTACAGAAAAGCGATTGAAAACAATAAGAATATTCATCTCCGCGTTACGCAGCTCAATAAATTCAAGCCGAGTGAGGTGGCGCTCGCAAAGGGCCCCGTGCCTCCGAAAACGGAGAACTTATCTCTTCCAAAAGGACTTGAATATATGCTTGTCCAGCGTGAGGGAGAAAACCTGGACACACTGTTCACAACGGTGTTTGAACCATATCGCGGCAGTCGGTATATTGAGAGCATCGAGGCGCTCACAATAGACGGCGTTGACGAAGCGGACAATTCCGTAATAGCTGTTAAGGTAACGCACACAGACAAAGAAAGATTTGATTATGTTGTATATGCAACGGATAATTCAAAGCTTTACACCGTGCGCGATACGGACGAAAGCGTGGCACTTACCTTCCGTGGCTTCGTTGGCGTAGTGACGAAGAATGCATCCGGTGCGGTTATCTATTGCTATGTAAACGACGGCGACGACATTTCCGGTGCAACCGGAACCGACGGTATATATGAAGGCTCGGTAAAAGCATTCCAAAAGGATTTGAGCGATGATAACTTTATTGATGTAAGCTTTGACGGAGAGGTTGATCTTTCCAAGCTTCACGGCAGGTATATTTACATTGAAAACAGCACCGGAATAAATGCCGTATATCCGATAAAGAGCGTGCAAGACAACCGTGAATCTGTCGGTACGGTGCGACTTGGAACAGGTACGGTAACGCTAATAAACGGAAACAAGGATTTCTTTGACGAACAAAAGGGTTATCAGTACAATATTCAGGAAGAGCAGCGCTTTGCTATTCCGCTGTCATACGAAGAGGATTTCACACCGGTATTTGACGATGTTTCCGATAACATCACAACAAGTGCCGGAAGCTCGGTAAGCGTAACTGTAAATGCCGAAAGCACGATAACGGATAACCCGCCTGCAATAACGTATATCGGCACAACTCTACCGCGCGGCGCAAGCCTTAATTCGGCAACCGGCACGGTAACGTGGAAGCCGGATAGCAGCCAGATAGGTGAGAACCACTTTGCAATCACAGCGCGCGATGCGGATGGCAGAGAAAGCACTGTTCACTTCAACATAATGGTTTACGGTTCGACAACAGGGGAAAAGAACCAAATAACCGAAACTACCGGGGCGGAAACCACCGGCACACCATCTGCCGGTGGCGGCGGGGGAGGCGGCGGTGGAGGTGCCGCACCCGTACCCACAGATACGCCGGAAACAGGGAAGGATGATGAAAGCCTTCTCCTTGAGGAGAAGGTGCCGAGCACAGGCGAGGCGGATGAGGTGGAAAAACCGCAATTCACAGATCTTGGTAATCACGAATGGGCAGAGGACGCGATAAACACAC
>JAFQVE010000014.1 GCA_017408185.1 Oscillospiraceae bacterium
GCCCGGCTCAAAATCAAAGAGAGCCGTTGCTGCGGTCAAATCGTACTTCGGTGACTTTTCAAAGCCGATATATCCGTGCCAGAAGGCTTCAAGCCCCGTCACATACGCATTGCCGCGTCCTTTTTCGTCATCCCACTCACCGTGAATCATTATATTAATATCATGGGTTGACGGCGGGATGGTGGCAGCCGTGATTTCAAACATAACATCACCGAAAAAGTCGTCCTTTGAAACAATCATTCCGGGACACATATCGGGATTTTTGCCCACAACCCAACCGTCCTCGACGCCCCAGGCGCCGGTCTTTACATCAAAAAGCTCCTCAAAACGCTCCTGCGTGAATTCATCTACCGAAAGGAGCGTCTCGTATTTTTGCGGAAAAAGGTCAAATCCCGTAAGGCGTATCTTATCGGCAGACACTTTTTCGCCAACATCATAACCTCTCTCATATTTTTTTATTTCGTTCATCGTCATTCACCTCGAGCTTGATTATATATCCGGTAAATTTAAAAGTCAATCAAGCACCAAAAAAATGCCTGATTATATAATAACGCGCTTTTTCTCAACATTTTTCAATTTTCTCAATAATTGTTATTGACCTTACGCAAAATAAATGTTATTATAATATAGTTAAAAAAATAACAAAATGTATCAAGGCAGGGATAGTATGTATAAGATTCTGAAAAAAGAGTATCTCAATCCCACAGTTGTGAGGATGGAGGTTTCGGCGCCTGAGGTTGCCCGCCGTGCGGATGCCGGTCAGTTTATTATTCTCCGCGCAACGGAGGACGGAGAGCGCATGCCTCTCACCGTTGCGGATTACGACAGAGAAAAGGGCACGGTTACGATAATCTTCCAGGTTGTCGGTGCTACGACGGAAACGCTCCGCCACCTCGAAGAGGGAGATTATATCGCTGATTTTGCAGGTCCGCTCGGCAAGAAGACAGAGACCGAGGGGCTTTCCTCCGTTGCTGTTGTCGGCGGCGGTGTCGGAAGCGCGATTGCATATCCCGTTGCAAAGAAGCTTCACGCTCAGGGAGCAGAGGTTGACGCTATCGTCGGCTTCAGAACGCGCGATCTCGTCATCCTTGAGGATGAATTCCGCGCATCAAGCTCGGAGCTTCACATTATGACCGACGACGGCACATACGGTGAGCGCGGGCTTGTTACCGAGGTTCTTGAAAACCTCATCAAGGCAGGCAGAAAGTATGACGAAGTTATCGCCATCGGTCCGCTTCCGATGATGAAGTTTGTTTCTCTTCTCACGAAGAAATATGATATCAAAACCGTTGTAAGCATGAACCCGATTATGATTGACGGCACAGGTATGTGCGGTTGCTGCCGTCTTACTGTCGGCGGGAAAACGAAGTTTGCATGCGTTGACGGTCCTGAGTTTGACGGACACCTCGTTGACTTTGACGAGGCGATACGCCGCAGCCGTATGTACAGCGATTTTGAATCACATTCACGCGAAGAGACGTTCCATCTCTTCAAAAAGGAGGTTGAATAATTATTGCAAATATGTCTCCGAAAAAGAATCCCATGCCGCAGCAGGAGCCTTGCGTGCGCTGCAAAAACTTTGATGAGGTTGCGCTCGGATATACGGAAGAACAGGCAATTGACGAGGCAAAGCGCTGTCTTAACTGCAAAACCCGTCCGTGCGTTGCCGGATGCCCCGTTGCGGTACAGATTCCGGAATTTATCGCACGCGTTGCCGAGGGCGATTTTGACGGCGCATATAAAATAATAACGGAAACCAACTCTCTCCCCGCAGTTTGCGGAAGAGTCTGCCCGCAGGAGACGCAGTGCGAATCAAAATGCGTTCGCGGGATAAAGGGTGAGTCTGTCGGAATAGGCCGCCTTGAACGCTTTGTTGCCGACTGGCATATGAAAAATGTGAAAACAGAGGCGAAAAAGATAGAGAAAAACGGACATCGCGTTGCCGTTATCGGCGCGGGTCCTTCCGGTCTCTCTTGCGCCGGAAGCCTTGCCGCGCGCGGTTATGACGTAACTATCTTTGAGGCGCTTCACGTTGCCGGCGGCGTTCTGTCCTACGGTATTCCGGAATTCCGCCTTCCCGGAGAGGTTGTAAAGCACGAGATTGACGAGCTCCGCGCTTTGGGCGTTGAAATTAAAACTAATATGATAATCGGAAAAACTATGCTTATTGACGAGCTGTTTGAAGAAGGCTATGAGGCAGTGTTCATCGGCTCGGGCGCAGGTCTTCCGAAGTTTATGAACATCCCCGGCGAGAACTTAAACGGCGTTTACTCCGCAAACGAATTCCTCACCCGCATAAATCTTATGGGCGCATATAAAGAGGATTCCAAAACCCCGATTATGCACGCAAAGCACGTTTGCGTTGTCGGTGGCGGAAACGTTGCAATGGATGCGGCGCGCTCGGCAAAGAGAACGGGAGCGGATGTTACGCTTGTTTACCGCCGCACGGCAAACGAGCTTCCCGCACGTAAGGAGGAGGTTGAACACGCACTTGAAGAGGGAATCAAGTTTGAGTTCCTTACCTCTCCGATTTCGATAAACGGCGACGGCGCGGTTTCATCAATCACTTGTGACAGAATGCGCCTTTCCGATCCGGACGAATCCGGAAGAAGACGCCCGATGGTTATCGAAAACAGCGAGTTTGACATAGAGTGCGACTGCGTTATTATGTCAATCGGAACATCTCCGAACCCGCTTATCGCAGCTTCTACAGACGGACTTGATACCCAGAAATGGGGCGGTATCGTTGCCGATGAGGTCGGCAAAACCAGCCGCGATATGGTCTGGGCAGGAGGAGATGCCGTAACGGGCGCCGCGACGGTAATCCTTGCGATGGGTGCCGGAAAGACCGCCGCCGAAGAAATCGACAAAGCGATTATGGGCAAATAGAATATAATGGAATCAGCCGCCTTGCCGGGCGGCTGATTTGTTGTGTCTTTTTATCTCTTGCTTCCGAGGAAGAACACTGCAAGAGTTCCGGGGCCGGAATGAGAACCGATAACCGGACCTACATCCGTTATGATCTGCACGTCTGCTCCCTTTTCCTCAAGGAGAGCCTTGATTTCGGCCACATCCTCCGGGCAATCTCCATGGGAAATATAAACCGTGCCGTTTTTGTCAAGCGCAAGCTCAGAGTATTTATCGGCGATGGTGCGGAGCGCAGTTTTTCTTCCGCGCACCTTTGACACGTTGATGAGATGTCCCTCATCGTCAACGTGCATAACCGGCTTGATGTTCAGCACGCCGCCCACAAAAGCTGCCGTGGGGCTTACGCGCCCGCCACGCTTTAAGTATTTAAGATCATCAACCGTAAACCAGTGGCACAATTTCAGGCGTATATCCATAACGTAGCGCGCAACATCCTCAATGCCTGCGCCTTCATCCTTTTTATCCGCGGCAAGCATAACGAGAAGCCCCTGTCCCGCCGATGCGCAAAGCGTGTCAATCGCGATAACGCGGCGATCCGGAAACTCATCCAAAAGCTCCTCTGCCGCAAGGCGGCCTGCATTGTAGGTATTGCTGAGGCCCGAAGAGAAGCCGAGATACAGAACATCGCGTCCGGCAATAAGCTCTTCGCGGAAAATCTCTTTAAAGCCCTCTATATTGATTGCGGATGTCTTTGCAACCGCACCGTTTCTCATTCTGTCGTAAAAGTCCTTTGCGGAAAGGTCTTCGTTTTTATACTCCTTGTCCTCGTCCGTGAAGCGGAAGGTAAGGCTCTGTGCACGGATGCCGCGGCTTGCGAGAATTTCTGCCGAGATATCGCATGCAGAGTCCGTAATAATAACAAAATCGTTCATAGCGTAAATTTCCTCCTGTAAATTATGCATTTATTTTAGCACACTTTCATCACTTTTTAAACACTTTACCTCCCTCTTTCTCAAAAACGCGCAGTAGAACACAATCTCCGACATTCTACCGATAGTAGAATTAACAAAATTTGCGTTGTTTTATACTCAGAATTATGGTACAATAATTAAAAAGGCGAATCGGAGGTGTGAAATATGGATGATTTGAGGCTTATAATCGCAAAGAATATATCGGAGCTTCGGCGCACGGCAGAAATGACACAGTTTGAGCTTGCAGAGCGGCTTAACTATTCCGACAAAGCCGTGTCAAAGTGGGAGCGCGGTGAATCCGTTCCCGACATTGCCGTGCTCAAGAACATTGCGGATATTTTTTCCGTCACGGTGGACTATCTTCTGGAAGAAGAACACGCGAAGAAACGCTTTGACAAACCGCAGAACAAAATCCGCCTTGCCAACCGCGGATTTATTACCGGAATGTCGATAACGCTCGTCTGGCTTATTGCACTTCTCGTCTTCGTGACCGGCGATATGTTCCGCGAGCAATTGCTCGGATACCACTGGCTTATATTTTTGTGGGCTGTTCCGGTTACCTTTATTGTATGGCTTGTGCTCAACTCTGTGTGGTTTAACAAGCGGCGCAATTTTCTCATTATATCCTTTCTTATGTGGACAAGCCTTGCCGCCATTCACGTTTCACTCATAGTTCTCTTTGATATAAATGTGCGTTTCATATATCTTCTCGGCATTCCCGGGCAGATAATTATTCTTTTCTGGTCTTTTATCCGCTCAAAAAACGGTACCGTAAAAAAGTAAACAGATTAATACAATCCCCTCAGAGCAAGCACTTGAAATAACGAAAATGTTTCAAGTCTCAATCTGAGGGGATTATGTTAAATACGTTTTTCTACTTGTTTTCCATACGGTAGAGCATTGTTGCACATTCTGCTCTTGTTGCTTCCTTCTGCGGAGCAAGAAGGGTTTCGGTGATTCCGTTAATTATCTTCTGACCTACTGCCCAGTTCATTGCAGTAACTGCATATTCACTCACCTTGTCTGCATCCTCAAAGTGGGTAAGGTTTTCTTCCATAGTTAGAGCTTCCATTCCCTTACGGACTTCGTTTCTGAAGATAATTGTTGCAAGCTGCTCACGGGTGATAAGATCATCGGGAGCAAAAACAGTTTCGCTGTGACCTGTTACAACTCCGTTTTCCTGTGCCCAGGTGATTGCATCTTCATAATATGAATCAACCTTTACATCCTCAAAGGGACATTCGCCGGTGGGTGCAGGACTTCCTGCCATTCTCCAGAGAACGGTTACAATCATTCCGCGTGTTGTATTGAGATTCGGTGAGAAAGTGCGGGGCGCAGTTCCGGACATATATCCCTTCTGTCCCATCCACTCGGCAGCCGCTTCAAACCATGCACCTGCAGGCACATCGTCAAAGAGCTTATTTGATTCCAGCTCACCCGAAGGCTCTGTTGGTGTTGCGGGAGTGGTCGGAGGTGTTTCCGGTTTTGAATCCTCGGTTTTTGCCTGATCCTCTTCATCAAACTTATCAGCACCTGTTGTGCTCATATCACCGCCTGCCTTAAGGCCGCCACCGCCCGAAGGCTTCTTTACCGGCTTTTTCCATTCAAAGCTATCACTTGTGAGAATCGTGCTGTCTTTATATTCAACCTCTGCGTAGTATTCTTTTCCGTTTCTCTCTACTCCGCTGAAGGTTTTTTCATCTGCACCGTCCACAAGAACATCACCGGCTTCACCGACCTCGAACCATCTGTATTCCTTGATATCCGCATCACAGTTTGTTTCGACATACGGTTCATCGTCTGTCGGCTGATGTGTGATTTCATAAACAATCGGGGGAACAACTGCCGCATATATCGGCTCAACGATCTTGCCGTCAATATCTGTAACCGCAATCTCGTCGTCAAGTCTGTATTCCTTTACGGGTCCCTCAACCATACCGGAAAGATTCCCCCATACCTTCCAGCCGGTAACCTCGCGGCTCGTAAGATCAAGCTCTGCATTTACTGTATCGTTATTGAGAACAACCTTATCCGTATCCGTGGTGAGCAAAACTTCTTCGGCCGGAGAAGCCATCTCCTGTTCCTCAAGCGGTTCATCTCCAACGTATACGACAAAAGAAACGTTCGCCGCAAAAGCGGTTGTTGCAAGCATAATCACCGCAAGCCACATCGACGCAAGTCTTATAAGTTTTTTCTTCATTGTTTTTCCTCCTTATACACATTGTATAGTTTTGCTAATATTTTAACATA
>JAFQVE010000145.1 GCA_017408185.1 Oscillospiraceae bacterium
CTACGTTCAGAGAACCGCTCTTCGCACAGCTTCTCTATCTTCTCAACGGAAACAAGTCGGACGGACTTCATTATGACATTACGGCAGAAGACCCCGAGCGCCTTGAGGATGAGGTGGAGGAGGTGATCGATAAGTACGGAGAATTTATCCCGGCGTCAGATGTTATGACGAACTTCGGCTTTGCGGCACTGCGCTCCGGTGCAGATTACTCTTCGGCTGTGGGAAGCACGGCGGTAAACACAAGCCGCGATGTGTGGATGTATTTTGGCTCTATCGGTGCGAGCCATGGACATAAGGATACAATGAATCTCGGTATGACGGCGTTTGGTCTTAACTTCATGCCTGACCTTGGGTATCCGGAAAAAACGGGTAAGCAGCCAAACAGATTACAGTGGATTGCATCAACGCTCTCTCATAATACCGTTATGGTTGATGAGAAAGAGCAGGAAGAAAATGAAGAAATACGCGGCAAGATAAAGCACTTTGACGGTGACGGCACTGTTCAGGTTATGGATG
This sequence comes from Oscillospiraceae bacterium, assembly GCA_017408185.1. The sequence goes on from JAFQVE010000145.1 coordinate 517, forward strand.
TTTCCGCTCCGTATGCGTATAAGTCCGCCGATGAATACCGAAGAAGTGTTGTGTATGTAAAGACTGATGATGAAAATTCTTATGCGGTAGATTTCTTCCGCGTTCTCGGCGGCGACAGCCATCTCTATTCCTTCCATGCAGCAAGCAACAGCATAAAGAACCATAACGGGCTTGACTTTACGCTCGTTGAGGATGAGAACGGAACCTACATCTCCGGCTCACAGCTTGATGAAAACGGCGAATACAAGGGAACGTATGCAGGGCGTGACGTAACGTACATCAAGAAGACGGCAAAGGACGGCACGGTCACCGTGCGTCTGCCTGTCGAGGGAGAAAAGCTTGCATCAAATGAAGTTGAACTTCCGCTTGTGTATGGCGAAGATCCGAACTCTCCCAATTCATGGGAGTATGAAACACTCTTTCCGCGCGGATATACGTGGCTTCGCAATATCGACCGCGATGCAGAACCCGAAAATAAGGTTGAGGTAGACTTTGAGATAAAGGACTTTAACAAGGCGATAAAAGACTCAAAGGATCTCGGGCTTTATATGACTGTTCTTAACGATAGCAACGTTAAAAACGGAGCAAATGCGGAAATTTCAATAGCAGACGGTCTCCCGCCACAAAAGGTGGAGAACAAAAACATTGACAAGCTTAAATATGTTCTCATAAAGAACGAGGGGAATAATCTTGATACGACGTTCACCACTGTTTTTGAACCGTATAAGGGTTCGCGCTATATCTCGTCTGCAGATGAGATTAAAATGAACGCAATTTCCGGCACGCCGGCGGCTTCCGATACTGCCCGTGCAGTAAAGGTAACGCACAAGAGCGGGCGCGTGGATTATATCTTCTACGCCACGAACAACGCCGTGACGTATGAGATTAACGACAACGGAAACGTGCTTTCCTTCCGCGGATTTGTGGGCGTATACACGCTGCAGAACGGCGCGAATACCTACAGATATGTTCTTGATGGAGATATCATTGGTGAAGCAACGGAAAAAGTTTCGTCAATCGAGGGTACGGTAAAGACATTCACCAAAACTCACGAGGAAAAGAACGAAATCGTGATAACCACAGCACCGGGAACAGCGATTACGGACTCTGACGTTGCGGCGCTTGCAGGAAAGCTTCTTGTTATTGACAACGGCGCGGAAACCAGAAGCGGCACGTTCAAGATTGAGAATGTAACACTCACCGGAAGCGACATAACAATAGATATCGGAAGAATTACGCCGATACGCAAGTATGTTGATTCGTTTAACCCGGACAAAGGATATGTATATATGATATCCGAGGGACAGAATGCGCGAATTCCGCTTGATTTTGAAGAGGATGGAGCACCGGTGTTTGATGCGGTAAGCGATGGGCTCACCGTATCTGCCGGAAGCAGCATCAAGGTTGCGGTAAGCGCAAGCAGCCCGATTGAAAACGTTGCTATTGCGGGATATGAGGGAGAAACGCTTCCCCGCGGCGCAAGCATCAACGCGGCAACCGGCGAGTTTACATGGAAGCCGGACAGCTCACAGATAGGAGAAAACCACGTTGCGATTACTGCCCGTGATGAATATGGGCGTGAAAACACAGTTCACTTTACGATAACGGTTTACGGTTCGACGACGGGAAGCTCGTCAAAGGATGATGACGAAGAAGCCGATAGTTCCGGAAGCACCGGAGAAACCACCACGCCGTCGGGCGGCGGAGGGGGCGGAGGCGGTGGCGGCGCACCGACTCCGGATAATTCGGGTGCTACGGAAGAAGATAACAACCAAACCGACAATGGCGGTGAAAGCGGAGAAAATGGAGGAAACACTGATAACACGGGCACAGAAGATGGAGCTCTCCGCTTCACCGACCTTGGTAATCACGCATGGGCAGAGGATGCGATAAACACGCTTGCAACGGATGGAATAATAAAGGGAACTTCTGCAAGCACGTTCAGTCCGGCGGCTAATATCACCCGTGCAGACTTCGCACTGCTTCTTGTGCGTGCTTTCAAGCTCACAAGCGACAACACCGAAAACTTCGCAGATGTTTCGGCAAATGATTACTTCGCCTCTGAGCTTGCAATAGCACGAAACACAGGCATCGTCAACGGTATAGGTGATAATAAGTTCGCACCTCGTAACACCATCACCCGCCAGGATATGATGGTAATCGTATATCGCGCGTTGCAGAACCAAAGCCTCCTCCTTGGGGAGAAGGGGGACCGCCGAATGGTGGTGGATGAGGTGTTATCGCAATACCCCGACTTTGACACCGTTGCTCCTTACGCTCGCGAAGCTGTCACTGCCCTTATCGGCGCAGGTCTCGTCAACGGCAAGAACAACCTCATCGCACCTGCAGACTACACGACAAGAGCAGAAGTCGCAGTACTGATTAAGCGGATATTGGATTATACGAAATAGCTCTAAACTTAAAAGACTGTTTATTCTAAGCGAATAAGCGGTCTTTTTTGTTGCTTTTTGGGTTTTAGATGTGTTATACTTATAATAAGTAATTCCTGAAAGGAACGAGAGTATGGACAGTAAATTGAAAAGAATACTTGCGTCTGTGCAGAAGCCCGCGCGCTATACGGGTGGAGAGTACAACGCGGTAATAAAGGATAAAAAGGACGTTGCGCTTCGATTTGCGTTTTGCTTTCCCGATATATATGAGATAGGAATGTCCCATATGGGGCTTCGCATTCTCTACGGTGTAATGAACGAACAGCCGGACATCTGGTGCGAGCGATGCTTTGCGCCGTGGCCGGATATGGAAGAGGCGCTTCGCAAAAATGATATGAAGCTCTATGCACTGGAAAGCCGTGATGCGCTTTGCGATTTTGATATCGTGGGCTTTACACTGCAGTATGAGATGTGTTACACAGCAGTGCTGAATATGCTTGACCTCGGCGGAATAACCGTCCGCGCAGACGCGCGTGGTGAGGACGAGCCTATCGTTGTTGCGGGAGGACCGTGTGCATACAACCCCGAGCCGCTTTGTGATTTTGTTGATATTTTCAACATCGGCGAGGGCGAGGAACAGATGATTGAGCTTTGCGATCTTTATAAAAAATGCAAGGCAGAGGGGAAGAGCAAAAAAGAATTTCTGCGTCTTGCCGCGGAGATAAAGGGAACGTATGTTCCGTCGCTCTATGATATAAGCTACAACGATGACGGCACAGTTGCGGCGATAACTCCGCGTGACGGAGCTCCCGAGGTGGTCGTTAAGCGCATAATCGAGGATTTCGATTCTGTTTATGTTCCGAAAAAGGTTATTGTTCCGTCCACCGAGATAGTGCATGACCGCGTATCGCTTGAGGTGTTTCGCGGCTGTATCCGCGGGTGCCGCTTTTGTCAGGCGGGATATGCATACCGCCCTGTGCGCGCCAAGAAGGCGAAAACGCTTATTGAGCACGGCAAGGAGATGTGTGAGGTTACGGGATATGAGGAAATCTCGCTTGCTTCCCTTTCTACCAGCGATTATAAAGAGCTTCCCGAGCTTGCCGACGGACTTTTGGATTGGTGCGAGCCGCGGAACATCAGCCTTCAGCTTCCGTCGCTTCGTGCGGATAACTTCTCCGTGGAGCTTATGCAACGTATTCAGAAGGTTCGGTCGGGTGGACTTACGTTTGCGCCGGAGGCGGGAAGCGCAAGGCTTCGTGATGCGATAAACAAAAACCTCACCGAGGAGGAGATTATGAACGCTTGCCGTATTGCGTTTGAAAACGGCAGAAGCTCGGTTAAGCTTTACTTTATGATAGGTCTCCCCACGGAAACGGACGAGGATATAAAAGGAATTGCAGAGCTTTCACAGAAGATACTTTACCTTTGGAAAACGCACGCAACGAACAAAAAACGCGGTGTTAAGATAACGGTCAGCGCGGCGTGCTTTGTTCCGAAGCCGCAGACTCCGTTCCAGTGGGAAGCGCAGAACACCCGCGAGGAATTTAAGAGAAAAGCACTTCTTTTGCGCGAGGCGATAACAGCAAAGGCGATAACGTATAACTGGCATGAGCCGGACGTCAGCTTCCTTGAAGCTGTATTTGCGCGTGGAGACAGAAAAGTTGGGCGCGTTATTGAAACGGCTTGGAAAAAGGGAATGAAGCTTGACGGCTGGGAAGAGCATTTCAGCCTCGATACATGGCTTTCGGCATTTGAAGAATGTGGCATAGACCCTGAGTTTTATGCAAACCGTGAGAGAAGCGCGGATGAAATTCTCCCGTGGGATCACATCTCTACTGGCGTGACGAAGCGCTTCCTTCGCTGTGAGTGCGAAAAGGCATATCGCTCGGAAGCGTCACCGAACTGCAGAGAGCAGTGCCTCGGCTGCGGGGCGTCAAATCTCTTGTGCGGAGGTAAGTGTGATGCGTAAAGTAAGAGTTATGTATGAAAAGAGGGGCAGAGCGATTTATATTTCGCACCTTGATATTATGAGAACGTTTCAGCGTGTGCTCACACGTGCCGGTATTGCGGTAAAGCACACAGAGGGCTTTAATCCGCATCCGTATATTTCCATTGCGCTCCCTCTTTCTCTCGGGTATACGGGTGAGTGTGAATTTCTTGATATGGTAATAACCGATGAAATGCCCTTCGATGAGATAAAAGAAAGAATGAACAAAACTCTCCCCGAAGGTATTACGGTAACAAAAGTATATGAAAACTATATGCCGGTTCGCGATATCGCATATTCGGAATTTCTTATAACTCTTGAATATGATAACGGAATACCTCTCGGAATAAATAAAAAACTAACAGAGCTTTTCTCAAAGGATGAGATTATAATAATGAAGAAAAGCAAACGCGGTGAGAGCGAAACCAATATTGCACCTATGATAAATAAGTTTTCTGCAAACGAGGAAAACGGGAATATCATAATAAGAACAACTCTCGCAGCGGGAAACACTTCCCTTAATCCGGAATACATCATAAAGACGATAGAAAAATACCTTCCGGACTGCAAGCCGGATTTTGCTGAGTTTACAAGAAAAAATGTTTATGACGAAAAAATGCACGAATTTCGCTAAAAAAGCTTGACATTTGCATATTGCGATGATATAATATCTAAGCCGCATTGAGTGGGTTTGTAAGTTTACATATTGTAACACCTACAAGAGCGAGACTCTAAATTATGAAGAGAGGTGCAAGAAGAATGCAGGCAATTTTCGTTACAGGCGGAAAGCAGTACAAGGTTTCCGAGGGCGATGTTATCTATGTTGAGCTTCTCAACACTGAGAGCGAAACAGTAGAGTTTGATAACGTCCTTATGACAATCGACGGCGATAACGTAACTGTCGGTGCTCCGAACGTTGAGGGCGCTAAGGTTACTGCTAAGGTCCTGAAAAACGGCAAGGGCAAGAAGATTATGGTCTTCAAGTTCAAGGCAAAGAAGAACTACCGCCGCCGTCAGGGTCACAGACAGCCGTACACAAAGCTTCAGATCGAGAAGATCGGCTAAGAAAATGACTACTGTCAAGTTGATTAAAAAAGGCGATAGCGCCATTGGGTTTGACGTTTCCGGTCATTCCGGATATGCGGAGAACGGCAGCGATATTATCTGCGCTGCGGTTTCGAGCGCAGTAAGCCTTGCTGAAACGCTTATAAATGATTCTTTTGGCGCGGATGCAAAGGTTGAGGTTGAACCCGAAACGGCAAGAATAAAGCTCGTTCTTTCGAATGAGGACAAGGCTTGCCGAAAGGTACTTGAAGCGTTTGAGCGCCATATGCGCGCGGTTGCTTTCGAGTATCCAGAGTATATTGAAATTATGGAGGTGCAGTCTAATGCTTAAAATCGGAATTCAGTTTTTTGCACATAAAAAGGGTGTTGGTTCCACAAAGAACGGCCGTGACTCCGAGTCCAAGCGCCTCGGCGTTAAGCGTGCAGACGGTCAGTTTGTTCTCTCCGGAAACATTCTCGTTCGTCAGCGCGGCACAAAGATCCACCCGGGTACAAACGTAAAGCGTGGCTCTGATGACACATTGTTTGCTACAGCAGACGGCGTAGTACGTTTCGAGCGTCTCGGAAAAGATAACAAGAAGGTTTCCATCTATCCGGTTGCTCAGTAAAAAACAACAATCATTCGGGCAGGTCTTATCTGACCTGCCCGCAATTTTTAAGTAATAAGTAATAGTGAAAAGGTAACAGGTAATGTGAAATTGCTGCGCAATTTCCATTTAAATATGATTTTCGCATTGCGAAAATCACCTCACTTATTCACTGTTACCTATTACTTATTACCTTAAATCTGGAGGTGTGCTGAGTGTTTGTTGATGTTGCAAGCGCAAAATTTATTGCAGGTCGCGGCGGTGACGGTGCCGTTGCGTTCCACCGTGAAAAATATATAGCGTCGGGCGGACCGGACGGCGGTGACGGCGGGGATGGCGGAAATGTTGTTCTCAAGGTTGACGATAATATGTCTACGCTTGTTGAGTTTCGCTACAAAACAAAATATAAGGCAGAGAACGGCGCAAACGGAAGCGGTAAGCGCTGTTCCGGAAAGCGCGGTAAGGATATTGTGATAAAGGTTCCGCGCGGAACGCTCGTTTATGATGTTGCAAGCGGCGCTCTTGTTAAGGATATGTCTGATGATGAGCCGTTTATCATATGCAAGGGCGGTCGCGGTGGCTGGGGAAACCAACATTTCGCGACACCAACGCGTCAGGCTCCGCGTTTTGCGCGCCCGGGGCTTGAGGGTGAAGAGCTGGAGGTGCGGCTTGAACTTAAGCTTCTTGCAGATGTCGGACTTGCGGGATTTCCGAATGTGGGTAAATCCACGCTGTTATCTGTCGTAAGTGCGGCGCGTCCGAAAATTGCGAACTACCACTTCACAACCATTACGCCGAACCTCGGTGTTGTACGCGTCGATGAAAGCTTCTCTTACGTTATGGCGGATATCCCCGGAATCATTGAAGGTGCAAGTGAGGGTGCAGGGCTCGGTCACCGATTTCTGCGTCATATTGACCGTTGCCGCCTTATTGTTCATATGGTGGACGTATCCGGCAGCGAGGGCAGGGACCCGATTGCGGATTTTGAAGCGATAAATGATGAGCTTTCAAGGTATAATCCCGAGCTTGCAAAGCGCCCGCAGATTGTTGCGGCCAATAAGAGCGATTTGATATATGACCGTGAGGCGGCGGATAAGTTCCGTGCATATATTAAAAATCTCGGTCTTGATTATTTCGAGATTTCTGCGGCAACGAATACCGGTGTTTCCGAGCTTATGAAAAAGGTCGCAGAGGTGCTCTCAAAGCTTCCGCCGATTGAAACGTATACTCCGAACTTTGTCCGGATTGAGGAAGATACCACAAGCCACGAATTTGAAATCTTCCGTCTTGACGGCGATGTTTATTCGGTTGAAGCAAACTGGATAAAGCGCGCTATGGGCTCTGTCAACTTTGAGGATTATGAATCCCGCATCTATTTCGAACGCCTGCTCCGCAAATACGGCGTATACGATGCGCTTGAAGAGCGCGGCGCACAGGAGGGAGATACCATCATAATCTACTCTATGGAATTTGAATATGTAAAGTAAAAAAATATTTGACTTTCGAATGAAAAAGTAGTATAATAAGTCCGATACAGAGAATAGGAGACGTATCAGAACAAAGGTTGTACAAAAGTACTGCCTTTGTTTTGGTACGTCTTTTTGTGTTTTTCAGGAAGGGATGATTATAAGTGTATGATGTTACCGTAATCGGAGCGGGCGTTGCCGGCGGAATGATAGCAAGAAGGCTTTCGTCGTTTGATTTAAAGGTCTGCATATTGGAGCGTGAGCACGATGTTGCAATGGGTGCAAGCCGTGCAAATTCCGCAATAGTCCACGCAGGCTTCGATGCAAAGGAAGGAAGCCTCAAGGCAAAGCTTAATGTCAAAGGCTCGGAAATGATGGAGAAAACCGCCGCGGAGCTTGGTGTGAAGTATAAAAGAAACGGCTCGCTTGTTATCGGATTTAATGAAGAGGATAAAAAAATGCTTTATGAGCTTTTGCACCGCGGTGAGGTAAACGGAGTTCGCGATCTTCGTATTGTTGACGGTGAGGCGCTTTTCGAGATAGAACCAAACCTCTCAAAGAATGTTGTCTGTGCATTGTATGCGCCGACAGGTGCAATTGTCTGCCCGTACGAGCTGAACATCGCGGCTGTTGGCAACGCTATGGATAACGGAGCGGAATTAAAGCTTGATTTTGAGGTTAAGAGCATATCGCAAATTCCGGGCGGTTATGAAATATGCTCGGGAAACGAAGTGGTGAAGAGCCGTTTTGTGATAAATGCGGCGGGGATATATTCCGATGAGATAGCTAAAATGGTCGGGGATAACTCTTTTGACGTACACCCGCGCCGCGGTGAGTATATACTTCTCGATAAAGAATGCGGAAGCCTTGTAAGAACAACCGTTTTCCGCACACCGTCAAAAATGGGCAAGGGGATTCTTGTGACGCCGACTGTTGACGGAAACCTGCTTCTCGGTCCGACTTCTGAGGATATGACGGATAAAGAGGACAAGTCGACATCTCCGGATGGCCTTGCGAAAATAATTAAAGAAGCGGGAGAAAACGTTTGCGGAATACCGTTTAACAAAACTATAACCTCGTTCTGCGGTCTTCGCGCAGTGGGAAGCACGGGCGATTTTATAATA